>JAJXUQ010000010.1 GCA_021782685.1 bacterium | reverse complement strand
TTCTTGGTATGTCTCGCCATGCGCAATTCCTGCCCGTGGCGGGGCAGGTACGGCTTATTTATACCATAATCCGGCAAAAATCCTTACCCTGTCTCAAAAACTCATGTGTTCCGCTTCTCGGAGCAAAGCTCTTTACTTTAGCCAGTATCGTGCTAAATTCTCCGCAGGAATTCGACACATTCCCTTTGTGCCGAACGATCTTTCAAACATTCAAGAGGAGGTTGGATTATGGATATCTCGACATGGGTTATCGTCGGATGGGTAGCGCTTGGCACACTAACTGCTTGTCTTGTCTGGGCGGCGTTCTGTGCGTTTGTCGTGGCCGGAATAAAAGAACTCTACGGAGACATTCGCGATACGGAAACGTGGCACGGGTGTCTCGTCTACTATCCTTACGAAACGGATTTACCCAAAGAAACCTGTTCATACTGGTTGAGACTTTCTCTTTCTCCGGCGAAGTGGGTCGGGGTCGCAATCCTCTGGACTTATACTTGGGGTATATTAACCGTTATAGCCTCGATCAGACTATTGACTCATTGGCTATTCGCTCCCCTCTTTCTTGGGAAATACGTCCTCCTGACGCGCTATAGAGGAGATATTCGTTCTTCTAGACGAGAACGATTAAACCTTCGATGCGTTTTCCGTTACTTCAACGAAGGGCTCTTCTCGAGAATAGATGACGGGTATCGCATAGACGGGATTATTCCCTTCACGAGGATTAAACCTTTCGTGTGGGCGATGCTTGGATGGTTGCTCTGGATGACTTTCCGGCACGGACAACCCATCCTTCGCCATGCCGCCAGGATATCCTTCCCTATACTAGCCGGTGGTGTCGCCGGAATAATCCTCTCTCTTGCGGTCATACTGCTTGTCAAGACGAACGGCGTAAGATTACGAAAAGCGTGGGAGGTCTTGCATGGAAAAATCTGCCACAAAATCCCTATCGGAACAGAGACGACAGAGATGGTAGAGAATGACTGGAGGTGATTCCCAGGCTCGCGAAAGCGGGCCTTTTGTTTTTTTAGATACCGGAAAGCGCCTTGCGGGCGCGCGACTTCTTCTTCGGACCCGTACCTTCCAGCTTATAGATCTCGTCGCGGATGAGTGCCGCGGTTTCGAAATCGAGCCGTTCCACCGCCTCGGACATCTCTTCCCGCTTACGCTTGATGAATGCTTTCGGATCATCTTTATAGGCAAGCGCATCGAGGATAAGAAGCTCATCGATCGTCTTCTGATGTTCGCTGCGCATCGAAGCAGCGATGTCTCTGATCTCCTTCTTGATCGTCCGGGGAGTGATGCCGTGTTTCTTATTATAAGCGAGTTGCAACGCGCGGCGGCGGTTCGTTTCCGAAATCGCGCGCTCAAGAGAGCCCGTCATGACATCAGCATACAGGAGGACGCGTCCTGAGACGTTCCGCGCAGCACGCCCGATAGTCTGGATGAGCGATGTCTCGCTGCGGAGGAACCCTTCTTTGTCGGCGTCGAGGATTCCGACGAGCTCCACTTCCGGCAAGTCGAGACCCTCGCGCAAAAGATTCACGCCAACGAGTATGTCAAATGCCCCCTTTCGGAAATTGGTCAGGATATCGATGCGGTCTATCGTCTTTACATCCGAATGAAGATACTCGGCCTTCAATCCTCGCGCGCGCAAGAACGCGGAAAGGTCTTCTGTCATCTGTTTCGTGAGCGTGGTCGCGAGGGCGCGGCCGCCGCGCGTGATGGTTTGTTCCGCTTCGTGCACGAAGTCGGCGATCTGCCCCGGATAATTCCCGGTCTCGACGACGGGACGCACGGTAAGCTCGGGATCGACGAGGCCTGTCGGACGGATGATCTGTTCCACTACCTGTTCGGCATGCGCCTGTTCGTATGCCCCCGGCGTCGCACTCGTATACACGACTTGTCCGATTCGCTCTTCGAATTCTTCGAACGTAAGCGGGCGATTGTCGCGCGCCGAAGGGAGGCGGAAACCGTACTCGACGAGATTGTCCTTGCGTGACCTGTCGCCCGCATACATGCCGCCTATCTGCGGGACGGTCACGTGCGACTCGTCAATGACGGTGAGGAAGTCCGGCGAACCGTCTTTCGCATGCGGGAAATACGAAAGGAGCGTGAAGGGCGGCTGCCCCGGCTTCCTTCCGTCGAAATGGCGGGAGTAGTTCTCGATGCCGTTCGTATAACCGAGTTCGCGGATGAGCGCGATATCGTGGAGCGTGCGGCGCTTCAAACGTTCGGCTTCGAGCGGCTTCTCTTCGCGCTTGAACCGCGCAAGCTGTTCTTCGAGTTCGAGCTTGATGTCTTCGAGCGCGCGAGCGCGCTCTTCCTCGCTCGTGACGAAGTGCCGTGCCGGAAAGACGAAGACCGATTCCGGCTCGGCGACCTTTGCCCGCGAGACCGGATCGAGCTGGTCGATGTGCGCTATCGTCTCCCCGTCAAACGAGACGCGATACATGACGTGCTCGTTGACCGGCACGAACTCGAGCGAATTCCCCACTGCTCGCAACTGCCCGGGAGAAAGATCGGCGTTCGTCCGCTCGAAATAAATGCCGACGAGCTTCCGGATGAGCTCCGCACGGCTCCCCGCTCCCCCCACCGAGATCTTCAGATGCACCTTCTCGTATTCTGCCGGTGAACCGAGACCGTAAATGGCCGAAACCGAGGCGACGATGATGACGTCCTTGCGCGTGAGCAGCGCCTGCGTCGCCGCATGACGCAGGCGGTCTATCTCGGCGTTGATCATCGCTTCCTTCTCGATGTACGTGTCCGAATGCGCGATATACGCTTCCGGCTGATAATAGTCGTAGTACGAGACGAAATAATGCACCGCGTTCTCAGGAAAGAATTCACGGTACTCTTGCGCGAGCTGCGCCGCGAGCGTCTTGTTGTGCGCGAGGACGAGGGTCGGCTTGTCGAAACCCGCGATGACGTTCGCCATCGTGAACGTCTTGCCGGAGCCGGTTACGCCGAGAAGCGTCTGATGATGCATGCCCTTCCGGAGCCCTTCTTTGAGCTTCCTTATCGCCTGCGGCTGGTCGCCTGCCGGCGGGAACGGTGCATGAAGCTTGAAATTAGCCATGGGAATGATAGTACGCGCCGACGAAATCCGCGCGATACTCATCGAACCGCCCTTCAAGGAGGGCCTGACGTGCGCCCTTCACCATATCGAGAATGAAGCCGATATTGTGCATCGAACAGATGACTGAACCGAGCAGCTCGCCTGCGCGCACGAGGTGCGATACGTATGCCAGCGTGAACTCTCCGCCTGCGTAAGACCTCGTGAGCCCTGTGTGAGAAAGCGGGGTGAGATCGTCTCTGTACTGTCCGTTCCGGAGATGGATGATGCCGTGGCGCGTATAGATGGAACCGTGCCTGCCGATACGGGTCGGGGCGACGCAATCGAAGAGGTCCATGCCCTGCGAGATGCCCTCGAGGATGTCGCCCGGCTCGCCGATGCCAAGGAAGTGCCGCGGAAGCTCTTCCGGGAGTTCTTCCACCGCGGCACAAAGGGCGCCGCGCATATCTTCTTTCGAGAACGAGCCGCCGATGCCGATGCCGTCGAAGCCGAGGCGCGCGATCTCGCGTGCCGACTCGCGGCGCAAGTCTTCGTGCCGGCCGCCCTGCACGATGCCGAAGAGCGCCTGACGCTTATTCGCCTCCAGGTTCTGCCGATGTGCCTTGAGACTGCGCGCGGCCCAGCGATGCGTGCGTTCCATCGCTTCTTTCTGGTAGTCATACGGCGCGCTCGGCGAGGTGCACTCGTCAAAAGCGAAGAACATATCCGCGCCGAGCGCGTGCTGTATCTCGACGGAACGTTCCGGCGTGAAGCGATGGAGCGACCCGTCAAGGTGCGAGGTGAATGAGACGCCCTCCTCGTCGATGACCGCGAGCGCTCCGTGCTGGCTCGCGACGCTCTCGTCATAGACCGCGACAGCCTCTTCTTGCGGCGCATCTTCTCGTACGAATTTCGAGATGACCTTGCCGAAAGCGGCGCCGAGCGAGAAGACCTGGAAACCGCCGGAATCGGTCATTGTAGGACCCGGCCAGCCCATGAATTTCCCGAGTCCGCCCGCAGCGCGCACAGTCTTCTCGCCCGGCTGCAAGTAGAGATGGTAGGTGTTCGCAAGGACGACCTCGGAACCGAGCTCGGTGAGCGCGTGCGGCAAGACCCCTTTGACGTTCGCCTTCGTGCCCACCGGCACGAAGGCGGGAGTGCGGATGACGCCATGAGGCGTAGAAAGGACGCCCGCGCGCGCGCCGCTTCGTGGCGCGCGCTCTTCTATCGAAAATGAGATCGGGCTCATCGTCCCTATACCGTAACAAAAATAAAAGAACCGTACAGCGTCCGTCTTAAACGGATGTTGTACGGTTCTGAACAATGTTTCTTATCGAGATCCCTGAAGCGCCGGCGGTATCGAATTGCCGGCAGATTTCCCGGCGAACACCGTCACGACATGGGTACCGCGGAAATCGGGGTCCGTATGGACTACGTCCTCCCAGAAGTCGCGCGTGCAAGTCCCTTTTGCCGATGCCATGGCATAAGAGCCGGTGATAAGCCCGTTCACTGCTCCGGGCAAAACATACGCGATGCCTCCGTAGAGCGCATACGCGTGCGCGCTCGCGCCGGCGAATGCCGCTTTCGCGGCGGGACCGACGCCCATACCGGCAATCCCGTATGGTACCGCGCCGTTGGCCGCTGACTGGCCGGGGCCGGCGAGCTGCGCATCAATCTGATGCTGGCAGGAAATCGAATACTCTTCTATTTTCTTCAGCGCGCGCGGCGATATCTTTCCGCCGTTGAAGTCCGGATTTTGCACTATGGCGATCTGCGCCGTTGCCGCAGGAGAATATCCGCCCTGTTGCACGAGCTTCGCATCTTCCGGCGATGCCGTCACGTATCCGTTGAACGACGTCGCGGCACACGCGCCGAGCAGCAGGGGCGCTCCCGCGAGGATGAAACCTCGCGTAATCCACTTCGAGATCATGATGACTTCCTTCTCTATCTAAGTACCCGACAAACCCTCGGGCGAGGCATACCAAAGACCGTCTTGCCGAAGTGCTTTATAATACACTTCCGATGCAAGTGCAAGTGCTTACTTCCCGGCTTTCTGTACCTTCAGGAGCTCGACTTCAAAGACGAGCGTGGAGTTAGCCGGGATGCTCGGCGCCGGCGACTGGTCGCCATACGCCAAGGACGCGGGGATGATGAGCTTACGCTTGCCGCCCTCTTTCATGCCGACGATGCCCTCATCCCAGCCTTTTATCACCTGCCCTGCGCCAAGCGTGAAGGTGAAGCCCTGGGTGCCATGATCTGCGGAAGCGTCGAAGACGGTCCCGTCGGTTAAGGAGCCGACATAATTCACGGTGACGGTATCGCCCGGCGCGGCGACAGCGCCCGTGCCGACTGATTCGTCGATGATCTGCAGCTGATTCGTAGTATCGGTAGGCATAGTGGAAGATGCGGTTTGATCGTTGCTAGTAGTGGCTTCGGTAACCGCCCCGTTTGACGGAGCGGCAGAACCGAAGAGCGGAAGACCCGGGAGAATAAAGAATAACGCGACCACGGCGAGCGCGAGCGCGACGGCGATTCCTGTTTGAGTTGGTTTCATATGATGCAAGTATACTATACGGATTGAAGTTTCCGAAAGCGCTGTACCTCCTCGAGGACGGTTTGTCTCATCAGCTCATCGTGTTCCGGAACCTCCTGGTCGAGAAATGCCTTGAGCGCGACGATCTCTCCCGCTTCAGAAAGCTTTGCGAATTCGGCGCGTCTGTCTTCAGGAAGCTTCTTGATCACCGCCAGCGTTGCGGCCTTGAGCGCCGCCTCACCGAAGCTCGCGATGAGCGCCCGCTGTTCGTGGGGCGGCAAGTCAGCGATACCGAGATCAGCGGCGATTGCGGCGATTCTTTCGTCCTGCATGGCGGCAGTATAGCATGCGCTGTTTATCTGAGCTGTTTTACAAACGCCTCTGAATCAATGTTGCCAATATGGGACGGATCCGGCGGACCGACAGGGATAAGCGCATAAACGCCCCGCAGCGCGCCGCCGTAGCGGACCGGAAATACCCATGGCTTTTCCTCTCCCTTGTAAGAGATCGGCTTCTCCGCCTGTACCCAGACGACTGCGTCATGGTGAGCTTGGACATATTCCTGCGCCACGTTGAACTGCGCGTCATATGTCCCGCCGTACGCAAGGAGAGCGCCGTCGGCGTCCTGGAAGATATGTTCGTGCGCCGGGTCGATCAGAAGATTGTTCTTATTTACAAAAGAGGTCGGCACTTCCGGATGCGCGGCGGGCGCCTCGGAGCGCCTGGACATCGGCGGCTTCGGACGCGGTACCGGTCGCGCGAGCGCAGGCGTATGCCGTATGCCCTGCCCGGGATTGGAGAGGATAATTTCCCCGTGCGCGCCGATCGTCATCCGAGCACCCGGGTCGATAAGGACGCTCGTACCGTCAGCACGAGAAAAACCATGCTTCGGGTCGGCGGCGATCCGGTGCACCACCTTGTCAATCGAATGCGCGTCGGCGTCCAAGAGCACGCGGATATCGCTGTCCTGCGCATAGACGCTCGGGTCAAAGTACCTTGTCTGCAACCGCTCCCAAAACTGCTTCAGCATATATTCGTATCCGCGACCGCGCGTCGCTTCAACGGTCGGCATCGTAAAAGATTTCGGAGGAACGGCCTTTTCCCTCGCGGCTACAGCGGCCGCCGGTGAAGCTTCTTGTGTCGCGGTAACGGGCGCGCCGTGATGCCCGAGCATACGCGAAAGCCACGCATCAGTAGCCGGCACGTCAAGCAACGAAGCGGTTTCGTACGCACCTAATCCGGCGAGCAGGACCACGATGATAGTCTTTCCCTTCCAGCGGGGCGCATTGAGCTTTTTCGCCTCCTTCTCCAGCTCCTTATTCCATTCTGAAAAATACGTCCGCGCCGCTGCGGCCCTCTTCTCCCGTTCGGTAAAACGCCCGATGATTTCACGCAGGAAGCTCCGCGATTCCGCGGGCGTACGTTCGGAAGCGGTGACCGCGGACTCGAGGTCATTCTCCGATTCCGATTTCTTCTTCTCTGCAAGTCCTGCGCGCCGCATCGCCCATGCGTGCTTCGGATCGAGCGCGTCATCCGGATCCGGGATGATCGGCCTTTCGTCTTTCGCGGAAGAGGTCTCGTCCGCAGGTTCCTGAAACGAGGTTCCGGCTTCCGCTGCTCCTGCTGCTGCGCGCTGTTCGGCAAGGAAAGCGGCAACCTCGGCCTCGGGAATCGTTTCGTCCGGCGAAAGATTTTTCGCGCGCGTATCAAAAAAATCCAGGAACTTCTGATGCACTTCTTCCGGAATGGCATCAAACTCCATAGGCCCGTTCGCGTCCCTTCGATACAGCCCGTACAACTCCCCGAGAATAGCGCTCCGCTGCTCTTCAAGAGGAGTCGGGATCCATGACCCTTCTTCTCCCTGTTCTTTTTCCTGTTTTTCTTGTGCCGGCCGGGACAAAGACTCGGTTTGCGGTGCCTGCTTTTCGGCTGATGACCTCTTTTCCGAAACCGGCCGGGAGGCCGACTCCAGGCCTCTCAATTCCTCCTCGAGCGTGAGGACCTCGTTTTCAAGTTCATCATGGTTGTGCGGATAGTCAGCCGGACTTGCCGCCTCGCGTTCAAGCGTAGCGAGGCGCTGGCGAATTTCTTTTATCCGACCGGCAGTGCCGTCTTTCTGTTCCGCGGATGCATTTTTTGTAACTCCAATCTCTTCAGTTACTTTTTTGCTCTTGCCTCCTAGATATTCCGGGAGTTGCTCCGCGCCGAGATACGGACCGGCATCTTCCTTCGCCGCGTCTCCTTTTCCGAGCGCCTGTTTTCTTAAAAATTCAGGGATGTGTTCCGTCAACAGGTCCTCATGCGCGGAAAACTCGGCATCAGAGGGTTCTTTCGGGCGAGCAAGTGCATCCATTTCCGCCTGCATCTTCTCAAGAACCTTCTTCCGCCGCGTAAAGGGCGTCCTGATATCGCTTGTGTCGACTTCCGTACCCGGCGATATTCCTGCCTTAAAAAGCAGGTCTTTCATCTCTTCGATGTCGTCTTTGCTCTTGCTTTTTCCTCCTAGATATTCCGGGAGTTGCTCCGCGCCGAGATACGGACCGGCATCTTCCTTCGCCGCGTCTCCTTTTCCGAGCGCCTGTTTTCTTAAAAATTCAGGGATGTGTTCCGTCATACGCTAGTGCGAAAGATAGCGTTCCCGTATCATGGTTTCAACTGTAGCACGGTCCCTGCCGTAGGTAAGAGCCGAGAGCTGGATAAGGTCGCCGACTTGCACATGATTCAGCGGAGGCAGGTCGGCGGTGCGCAAATCAAACGGTTTTTGCGGCACGCCGGCGGCAAGGATCTTCACGTAGGCGTTGCGATTCTCTATGTTGACGAAATCGAGCGTTCCGAAAACCGGTGCGAACTGCTTCGCGAAAAACTCGGCATCCTCTTCGCCCACCCGGAAAACCGCCATATTGCCGACGTTGCCGAAGACGGCATTACGGGTCTTCTCTTCTATCTGATTCAAGAATTGGTGCGCTACGGTGAGCGCAAGCTTATATTTACGCGCCTCCGAGAGGATGCCGGGAATCGAGTCGGTCGTCACGTTCTGGAACTCGTCGATGTAGAGATAGAACGGCGCGTGCGCGGTCCTCGGGGCATCCGCGCGAGAAAGCGCCGCCATAAAGAGCTTGCCGACAATGATGAGGCCGAGCAGGTTCGCGTTACGTTCCCCCAAGCGGCCTTTCGAGAGATTCACGAGGAGTATCTTCTTGTTGTCCATCACCTCGCGGAACTTGAATGACGACTCCTGTTGCCCCACGATCGGACGGATGAAGTCGTTCGCGGTGAAGTCGTCGAACTTGTTGGTGATGTACGGGACGATATTCGCAAGCGCCGCGTCGCCGTCTGCCTTCGTCGCGATATCGTTCCAGAACTGGTTTACGATAGGGTTCATGCTCTTTGCGAGCTTCTCGCGGCGGAACTCGCTGCTCGCAAGCACACGCGCAACGTCGAGGATGGTCGAACCGCTTGAAGGGTCTTCCATCACGAGCTGGGTCGCATTGCGGAAGTACTGTTCGAACGCCGGGCCCATGCTCTCGGGCACATCGCCGTAGAGCCGGCGGAAGATCATGAGAAGCTCGTTGACGATGAAGGTCTTCTGCTCGGGGCGCGAGAAATCGTATTCAAGGAAATTGAGACCGAAAGGGCGCGAGAGGTCGGCAGGATCGAAATAAATGACATCTTTATAGCGCTCGGGTGGAACTGCGGCGAGGATATCGAGAATATCGGAACCGTGCGGATCGATGAAGCAGCAGCCGTCGCCGTTTGCGATATCCTGCATGATCATCGACTTCATGAGCCCGGTCTTGCCGGTGCCCGTCTGGCCGATGATATAAAGGTGCCGCAGACGATCCTCGGGATCGAGATGGATGTATGTCTCGTTGCCCCGGTAGGTATTGACGCCCAGGAGCACGCCGTTTTGAGGCAGTGTGAGCGGCGCGCTCGCGTGCGTAAAACGCGCCTGCTTCAAGTGCGGAGAAGACTCGATCCCCGAAGGCGGAAAGTGATACAGGGTCGTGAGCTCGCGGAGCGATAGCGGCAACGCCGAACTCCCCGGCAGCCGGAAAGAAAAATCACTGAGCAGATTCCGTGCGCGCCGCGCCGCGCCGCGCACGAACTGGAGCCGGTTCCCTTGCGTATTCGCGAATTGGTTGAACGCCGCCTCGAGCTCGCCGAGCACTTGCTCCGCTTTCGCCGCATCCTTCGAGGAGACGGCGAGACGTATCGTCGCGCCAACGATAGGCGTAGCAATCTTTTTTTCTATCTGCTCGATATATGTTTTGTTCGCTTCTATTTGGCGTATCTCGGCCTCTTTCGCCTTCTGTTCATCCTTGGGCTTGTTTCCGAAAAGCGTCCGGCCGACATCACGCACGAGGTCGCCGAACACGGTCTCGGGCGTCGCGAGCGCTTCCGAATGTCCCTCCCCCTTCCGCAATGCCTGAAGGATCTTGCGATAATGCTTCGTATGCCGTTCGGCGCGGGGTTCGACGATGATCTGAAGCGCGGCGCCTTCGCCGGTATGCTCTATCTTGGAAAAAGCGTTCGTGATCGCGTTTATCGGATCATAGTCGAAATCGGCGTAATCCTTCAAGGGCAATGCGGGGTTTACCGCGAACTGCGCGCTCGAAACGAGCGCCGCGCCCCCCTCCGCGAATATGTTGTAATCCCCGGGCTGCGGCACGACGTGCGCGTCCGGAAAGATGGCGAGGAGCTGTTTCTCGAAAAGATTGCGCTTATCGTTCGGCACCGCCGCGTAAAATTGGAGCTCGGGGCTGTTTGCGGGTACCGCAAGTTCGAGCGCGTAGTAACCCGGCTCGCCGTGCGCCGCGTTCTCGACCGAAAGCAGCCCTGCATAAAACTGCTCCATCGCGGAAATGAGTTCCTTGAGCGGTTTCGCGCGCGGATCCGCGTCGGTGCCGCCTTTCGGTCCCGGGAGCGCAATCTCGTAGAGCGTCATGCGGAGAGCGCGGAAGCGCGGCGCATCCTCGTTTGCGCCCTGGAGCGGCAGTCCTGCGGCGACGACGCGCACGAGATACCGGTGAAAATCGTCGGTGATATGCGGATTATCGAGCTTCTCTAGCACCGCAAGCGCGTTCTTGATCCCTTTTTCCTCCATCGTTGCCTGTAGAGAGGCGATTGCCGCTTCGTCGCCGCCCAGATGAAGCTCGGCGAGTACCTTCGCGGCCGTATCGTGCGTCGCGGCCGTATCGAGACGGTATTCGCTCGCAAGCATTTCGGCGGGAGCAGCGTGATGCGCGCGGATCTCTTCGGAGATTATCCTGGTGCGTTCCGCCGGCGAGCTCGCCGTACCGTGCGAGCGCAGCTCCGCTTCCTTCCGCGCTACCTGTTCGCGCAAGTACGCGAGCTCTTCTTCGGGCGTGGACAATCTCGGTACTGATTCCATTCGTTCTAGTATACTGCACTCGCATGCAGAACTTCCTTATCGCGACTGTGCATCTCGATCCGCTCGCTATCGTAAAGACCGGCGGTTACGTGGGGATCGCATCCTTCATCTTCGCCGAAAGCGGAGTCTTGCTCGGCATCTTCCTCCCCGGGGACTCGCTTCTTTTCGTCTCGGGACTGCTCGCCGCGAACGGCCTCCTTGCGCTCGACACTCTGATATTCGTCGTTGTCGGCGCGGCGATACTCGGCGATTCGGTAGGATACTGGTTCGGTTCATACATCGGCGACAAGCTTTTTACGCGGAAAGACTCTCGTCTCTTCAAGCAGGCGTACGTCGCGCGTACGCAGGACTTCTTCGCCACCTATGGCGGTCGCGCCATCGTCCTCGCGCGCTTCGTGCCTATCGTGCGCACCATCGCGCCTATCCTTGCCGGCGTCGGTTCCATGCGCTACGGCCGCTTCCTTTCCTACAACGTGCTCGGCGGCGTCCTGTGGGGCGGAGGAGTCCTCTTGCTCGGTTATTTCCTCGGTTCGATTTTCCCCGGCAGCGCGCACTACGTGCTCCCGTTCTCGCTTGCCATCATCGTGGTTTCCTTCCTTCCTATCCTTCTAAACCTTGTACGCGCCAAGCGAGCGGCCGGATCAGGGGCGGCTCCAGATGTGGAAAACCCAGTTCACGAATGAGAGCACGAGCGCGAAAAGAAACGCGGACCAGAAATTAGCGACCGAGAACCCGGGGACGAAAAACGCGGCGGACATGACGAGCAGCGCGTTGATGACGAGCGAAAAGAGTCCGAGGGTGAGGATGGTTATCGGGAGCGTAAGGAGAAGGAGGAGCGGACGGATGAAGAGATGAAGCGCGCCGAGGACGACGGCGGCGACGAGCGCGCCGACAAACGTTATCGTGACGCCCGGAACGATATATGCCGCGATACCTATGGAAAGGGCCGCCACAAGCCAGTGGGAGAAGAGTTTCATATCGAAGAGCATACCAGACAAGCGCCCTCGGTGCTATTCCTTAATGCGCATGTTCATGGCGTCTCGTCTCATCATCTCTTTCTTTCGGGGCGATGCGCGTAAGCAGGAG
>JAJXUQ010000066.1 GCA_021782685.1 bacterium | reverse complement strand
CCGACTGATCGAGGATACGCATCACGACCTTTTCGCCGAATTCCGTCGGGAAAGTGGAGACGCGGAAGTCGATGCGGCGCTTATCGACCACTGCCGAGAACCGCCCGTCTTGCGGCTTCCTCTTCTCGTCGAGACGCAGCTTCGCGAGTATCTTGGTACGCGCGACGACCGCTTCATGCACCTTCGCCGGAAGTTCCAGGGAAGTATGGAGATCGCCGTCGGTGCGGAAGCGGACTCGCGTCTTAGTTGCCGTCGGTTCGATGTGGATATCGGATGCATGGCCCTCGATCGCGTACCGCAATATCGTCGAGACGATCTTCGTCACCGGCGCGTCCTCTTTCAAGGTCTCGTGAGAACCGGTCGTAAGGACAAGCGATTTGTCCTCCGATGACTCGACGTCAGGCGAGCCTGCCGGCGTTGCGGGTTTGCTGCTCATCTCGTATTCCGAGAGCGCCTTGCCTATTTCGCCCGAAAGATTCTGGTACGCTTTGATTACCCGGTCAAAATCTTGTTTCGAAATGATGAAGATCTTATACGGGATGCCGGTCTGGCCTGAGATGAACTGCAGCGCATCGAGCGCCTCGACGTTGTCGGGATCGACGATGCCGACCTCGAGCGCGCCGTCCACCATGTTGAGCGGCACGAACCCGTAATGGCGCGCGGAATCGACCGGAATATAATTGAGCGCTTCCTCGGCGGCCGGCGGGTCGCCGAGTATGCGCGTCGGGAGTTCGTATACCTCCCCCGCGGTGGCGAGCGCATCCTTGAGTGAAATGCCGTGTTCGGCAAGCGCGTCTTCGAGCGGGCGATTCTTCGCGAGGTCGGACTCGATCGCCGCGCGGTCGTCTGGGGAGAGAAGTCCTTTATCAAGAAGCAGTCCGAGAAGATTCATTACTCATTTTCCGCTTATGCCAGGGATCGGGGCGAAAGGATCCGGCCGGCCGGTGGGCTCCGGAGAGACCGGCGTTGTCAGGTCGACGAGCGCGTTGAAACGCGGATCGGAAAAGATGGTGGTGTCGAAGGAAATCGACTGCAGTTCGCCGATGAGCGTCTGAAAACGCGCCTGCGCTTCGTTCGTGTTCGACCCGGTCGCGGTCAGCGGCTGCTGATTCCCCGTTCCGGTAAAGAAATACCAGTAAGCACCCGCTGCAAGGATGAGCGTCGCGAGGATTGTAAGGATGGTGCTGGAATTGAATTTCATGGAAATCATTGTTGGAGCCAGTAGAGACGCAGGGTCATCGTATAGGTATAGGTACCAGTTTCAGACCCGTTCACGGTGAGATCCTGGATATCAAGAAGCCGCAGGCTCTTCTCCGTACCCTGAAGGAACGATTGGAACGCCGAATAGGTACCGGTTGCCGAAACCAGGAGATCGACCGAGCCTACCGAGCCGGTACCGGCAGAAGAAGAGGATGTCCCTGCAGCGCCCGAAGGATTTTCGGCATTCGCAGAGTTCTTAGAAACGTCGACGCTGGAGAGCGAGAGACCGGAGCGCGCGGCGAGCGCGTTCAGGTCGAGGATGATGCCGACATTGTCTACCGAGTCGGGAAGGAACGTCGAGAGCCGCGAGAGAGCGGCGGGATCTATCGCGCTGCGGGCGGCGGCAAGCGTGCTTTCTTGAGCGTTATACGCTTTCGCCGCCGCAAGCGCCTGATCGTCGCTTGCGATAGCGGCTTTCGTACGGGCTATCCTGCCGGTCCAGGCCGGATTCACATATCCGAAGAAGATAGCGACGGAAAGGATTATCGCGAGAAGCGGGAGGACGCGGCTGTTCATGGCAAGTGGGCGGTCGAGGTCGCGGTCGACGAGGCATTTGTCACCGGAACGCTCGTCGTTGCGGCCGCGGCAGCCGCAGCCGAAGGCGAAAAGGCGACGAGCTTCGGATCGAGCGTCGAATTGAACCCGAAGGTGACGGAATTATCTTTCTTTATGGCGATGTTCGAAAAAATGGCGTTCTGGATGCGGCCATCGGCGGCAAAAGCGATAGAGGTTGCCGCGAGAGTATTGAAGTTCTTTGCGGTACCCGTTCCTTCGACCTGCACTGCTCCGGAACTGCCGACTGACAGATGCAGCGAAGAGAAGCGGACGTTCGTCGGCATGATGGTCGCAAGCAGTGTGAAGAAATTAGAAAGCGCGCTGTGCTTCGAAAGCAGCTGTTCCCCGGAGGCGAGGCGGTTGTGCAGTTCCAGGAAACTCTTGACGGTCGCGGGGTCGACGGCCGCTTCGGCCTTGCTAAGCTCGGCGTCTTTCGCCGATTGTGTCGCATCAAGGATGCGGCCGTAAAAGAAAACACCGATCGCGAGCGCAAGCGCGAAGAAAAAAACGAGATACGCGAAGAAACCGAGCGCGCCGGAATAGTCGGCACGGAACCGGCGCGTCGAGGATGATGCCGAATAAGGAACGAACGAGGTTGGTATCGTCGGAGGGAGAGCCATTTCTTCTCAGTATACTCTACGCACACAAGCCTCCTGCGCGGCACATGTGCAAAACTTTCGTATCTTGCCGGATTCTCCCGCGGCTTACGTCTCTTCGAGCTTGCGCAGGGCGAGACCGACCGCGACGGCGAACTCGGGACCGATCTCTTCGAGGACCGAACGCATGAATGCCGGCGCTTCGGTCTTCGCGAACGG
>JAJXUQ010000009.1 GCA_021782685.1 bacterium | reverse complement strand
TCGTGAAGCAGCGCACGCGCTGGACAAGCGGTTTCCTTCGCAACGTGCTCGGCGAATACCGCAGCCTTATCTTCAACCGCCGGCAAGGCGCGCTTGGCATGCTCGTGCTCCCTCTCGCGCTCATCGCAGTAGCGAGCGGCCTCCTGCTCTTTTCCCTAGCGATTTTTGAGGTGGTGCGGAATGCGAGTGCCGCGATACAGATCCGCGCCGGCATCCCGCTCTCCTATTCACTCTTGCCGCACGGCCCGTTCGGATGGCTCTATTTCCCCGTAAGCTTCTATTTGCTCCTCGGCGTCGCGACACTGCTCGCCCTGCTGTCCCTGATCGTGGTCGGCAAGCGCCTGTCAAAAGCGCCGGGGAATCTCTTTTTCGGCCTTGTCTCGTACACGCTCCTTTACGGCTTCATCGCGCCGCTTTGGCTTCTGCGCGCCACTGCCGACGTCACGCTGGGCAAACACCGCCACTGGCGTTAAGTAACTACCATGCCGCTTGTCGCCCGGAACGCGCTCATCGCTCTCGCTATCACGATCGCGCTTGCGGCCACGGTCGCGTACGCCGTCGATTATCTGAACCGCGCGCGCATCACCGAACTCTCGGCCATAGAGGACCAGATTTCGATCGACACGCTCTCCCTTGATACGCAGTTCTCCTTGCTCGAAGCCGCACCGTGCGACAGCGTCGCCTCCTCGACCACGCTCACGAGCGAACTAAGCGACCTGGGAAGCCGCCTTTCCTACGCCGAGAACCAGCTCGGCACCGATGACCCGCAGGTGGTGCGGCTGAAGGAGCAGTACTCGCTGCTCGAGATACGCGACTACCTCATCACGAAACAACTTGCCGCCGCCTGCGGGACGAAACCCGTGACCGTCCTCTATTTCTACAGCAACGCCGGAGATTGCAGCGACTGCGATCGCGCCGGCTATGCGCTCTCATACCTGCGCAACACCTACCCCAGCTTGCGCGTCTACTCTTTTGATTACAACCTCGATCTCGGGGCGCTCAAGACGCTCATCGCGGTCATGAAGGTCAAGGACTCCCTTCCCGCCTTCGTGGTGAACGGGAAGCATTCGTACGGCTTCACCTCCCTTGCCGATCTCGAGAAACAATTCCCCAAAGGATCGCTCGTCGCGCCGTCCGCCTCGACGACGGGGGCGAATGCGGGTATCTGAGCCGCCTCTCGGATTCGGACCGAGGACCTACTCTTTACAAAAGAGTTGCTCTGCCAGCTGAGCTAAGGCGGCGAAGCTTTACCGGATATCAGGCACTTCAGGACGCGTCTCCCGAAGGCGGCCCTTGAAGTCGGAAAGCGTCTTTACGAATTCCCGCGCGCTCACGCGCGGCGTATCTTCCGGAACGCGCTGCGTACGCAGGTGCCGGACAAGGCGCGTCAGAAGGCGCTCGACGGCGCGTACGCCCTGCAGCGACAAATGCGCGATCTCGTGCCCGACGCGGTTCGCGGCGCGATATACCTCCGCACGGAGAAATGCGCCGAAGTCGACGTGCTGCAAGATGAATTCGCCGCGCGCGACAGATCGATCGAAACGTGCGCGCTGCGGCTCGAAGAATCGCGCGCTGCGGCGCGCTTCATACCACGTGAGTGCGAAGAAGCCGGTGAGAAGTGCGAGCGTGATGAGGATGAGAAGGAGATACGCCACGATAATCAGCGGACCGAAAGACGCGCGAAGCGGCTTAGCTCGATGCGTTCGCCGAATTTCTGCGTCGCCTCGTTCAAGAGGTCGCGTACGGTCTTGCTCGCATCTCTCACGAACGGCTGCTCGAGAAGCACCTGGTCGCGGAAATATGCGGCAAGCTTGCCCTCGAGGACCTTTGCCTGCATCTCGCGCGGCTTGTCGGCGACCTCTTTCTCGAACACGGCCGTCGCGGCTTGTTTCGCTTCTTCAGGGATCTCCTCGGCAGCCGTATAGACCGGGTTCATGGCCGCGACGTGCATCGCGAGCTCGCGCGCGAGCGCTCCGAACTCAGGATTCTTCGCGACGAAGTCGGTTTCGCAAGAGAGGAGCACCAGCGCGCCGATACCGCCATCATGCGTATAGCTCCCTATCATGCCGGCGGCAAGAGCGCGGTCCGCCTTCTTCAGGGCGGATGCCGCCGAGTGTTTCTTGAGGATGACCTCGGCCTGGGCGAGATCCCCTTCCGCCTCGAGAAGCGCTTTCTTGCACTGCATGACGGATACGCCGGTCATATCCCGCAATTTCTTGATGTCATCAGTCGTGATTTCCATAGTGGTTCGAAAATAATAACACGAGACTCATTCCGCCAGCCTGCCCCCCACGGGCATGCTTTGGAATGAGTTACGCTGTCTGGCCGCTCTTGAATGCCGCGACGAGCTCGGCGAGGATGAACGCCACCGTCTCGCGGGAGGCGTCGTTGGCGACGATCGGATACGCCGCCTCGCTCAAGTCGCAGTCCGAGCTCATAACGGCAATGATGGGGATCCCCGCGTCATTCGCCTCCTTCACCGCGTGCTTCTCGTGCTTGGTATCGACGATAAGGAGCGCATCCGGACGCTTTTCGAGCGTCGTGAGGCCGTCGAGCCGCTCCATGAGCCGCTTCTTCTCGCGTTCAAGGCGCACGGACTCGAGTTTCGTATGCTGCTTGGCAAGCGTGCCCGTCGCCGCCATGTCTTCGAGCGCGGCGAGCCGGCCGATGCGCTTCTTTATCTCGCTCCAGTTGGAGATGGTACCGCCGAGCCAGCGCGTCGCGACGTAGGGCGTGGCGATATCCTGCGCCGCTTTCTTCACCAGCGCGGCGATCTCGACTTTCCCCCCGACAAGGAGGATCGTCTTCCCTTCTTTCGCGAGGGCGGCCATGACGCCCTTCGCCGCGTCGAGCTGCCCGGACGTCTTCGCCAGGTCGATGATCTCTTGCCGTCCCTTCGTGCCTACCAGAAAAGGCTTCATCGAGGGGTGGCGGCGGCTCTTCACCTGCGCGAAATGCGCCCCCGTATCGAAGAGGCGCTTGATCTCTGCCGTATCGCTTCCAGCTGTCATTTCCGCCTACTCTACCCGAATTCCGTTCCCTACGCAAGCAGGCCGCATCTCCCGAGAGGCCGTCTCAGAGGGATTCGCTCGTGGCTGCTTTGAGCGTTCGGATTATATCGTCGATCCCGCCCGCCATGATCTTCGGCAGGTTGTGCCACGACTCTTTGAGCCGGTGGTCGGTGACGCGGTCTTGCAGGTAATTATACGTGCGGATCTTCTCGGAACGGTCGCCCGTGCCTATCTGCTCCTTACGAACCGCCGCGTGCTTCTTCGCTTCTTCTTCCTCGTGTAGAAATTCGAGCTTCGCGAGAAGGATCTGCATGGCCTTCTCGCGGTTTGCCTGCTGGCTGCGCTCGGAAGAGGAACGTACGTCGATGCCGGTCGGCGTGTGGATGAGCCGCACCGCCGTCTCGACCTTGTTTACGTTCTGACCTCCCGCGCCGCCGCTCCGCGAGAACTCCATCTCGATATCCGCAGGATTCACTTCTATCTTCGACTTCGCGCGGATAGGCAGCACGGCAACCGAAGCGGTCGAGGTGTGGATACGGCCTGACTTCTCGGTCAAGGGCACGCGCTGGACCCGGTGCACGCCGGTTTCGTAACGGAGGTCGTCATACGCGCCGCCGCCCGCCACCTCGAGCGTGAGGTCGTCGATGCTGCGCGTCTTCCATCCCTTGTTCTCGGCATACTTCTGATACATCTCTTTCAGGTCGCGGGCGAAGATGGACGCCTCGTCGCCGCCGGCGCCGGCGCGCAGCTCAAGCACGAGCGAGCGCGGCGCCGTCTCCTCCTCTTTTTCTTTCGCGAGTATTTTCTCTATCTCGGCGAGTATCTCGGCCTGGCGCTCCCGGGCGCGCGCTTCATCCTCCTTCGCGAACTGAACGAGCTCGGCATCGGCGGCCGCGGCAGACAACGCACCCGCGATCTCTTCTTCGAGGCGCTCGTACTCCTCCGCGAGGTACGCGGTCGCGAAGTTCTTCTTGAATTCAGGCGAATACTCCATGGCTTGCCCGGCAGACGCGCCGCGCGCCGAGCCGCTTACTTCTTCTTTGCAGCCCGCTGCTTGAAGCGTTCGACGCGGCCCGTCTTGTCGAGCATGCGGTCCTCGCCCGTGTAGAACGGGTGCGATTTGCTGGAAATCTCGACGATGAACTTCGGGTATTCTTTCCCTTCATACGTCGTCGTTTCCGAAGTCGCGATAGTCGAGCCGATAAGGAACTGCGCGCCCGAGGCGAGATCCTCGAACACGACTGGGCGATACTCCGCCGGATGGATATCCTTTTTCATGCAACGGATGATAGCACAGGCATCGGATTCCTGGAAGCTCGGCGAGCGGGGCCGGGCAAAGCGGCCGCTACGACCCGTTGAGCTGGTTGATGTCCTGCTGGAACTGCGCGGCAAATTCCATCACGCCGTCGCCGTAGAAGGCGTAGGCGGGATTGTTTGCATGCGTCCAGCCGGCGAAGTACCGCAGCGCGGCGAGCCGTTCGGCAGAGGGCGTCTGCGCGGCCGCCCCGTTGTCCGCCATGAGCATCGCGGTGGCCATGATAGCGTCTCGCGCGTTCCAAGGGTTGCTCGGAGCGTTGCCTCCGGTGAGTTTCCGGACACGGTCTTGCGAAGCGACATACTGCCAAGGACCCTTCCAGTATTGGTTCCAGTTCATGCCCGCGGCGTTCGTACAGTCGCCGGTATTCATGTTCACGAAGCCGCCGTAGCACACCCACGTCGAAGGGATGAATTGTCCGGGTCCCATCGCCCCGCCCCATCCGTAATACGGCTTCTTCGAGACCGGCATCTTGTCGGGATCGAGGCCGAGCGTCTGCGTGATATAGACGAACACCGGCTGATCTCGGTTCGGCGACATGTCGACCCGCCACGAGCCCGTGCCGAGGTTTTCGCCGAGGTTCGTCTCTTGCTTCAGGACGCCGAGCGTGAGCGCGGCGCGGGTGCCGGTCGCTTTCTCTGCCGCCTGTGCGTAGGTAAGCGCCGTACCGAAGGGTATCGCCGCCGAACCGCGAAGCATGAAGATTTCGGAGCGGATCTGGGCGGCCGTCCTCTGGTTCGACGCGATGAGCTTCTGATAGTTCGCCTCGATGCCCTTGGTCTCCGCAAGCAGCTGTTTCTTCTCCTGTTCTTGCGTCTGCACCGCCTGCTTCGCGAGCTGCGCGACCGTGCGCAGCTGTTCTTGTTCCGCGAGGCGCGCTTGGAGCGCCTCCTTCTCCGCTTCGGTCGAGGAGCTTGTCTGCTGGATCTGATTGAACGAATCGGCGAGCGCGCTCTTGATGGACGCGAACGCATCGAGATCGCTGAAGAAGCCCGAGACATCCTGCGAGCCGAGCGCGACGCTGACGGCTGAATAGCTGTCGAGCACTTGCGTCTGGCGCAAGATTTGCGCGAGCGATTCTTTCTCCGCTGCAAGCTGCGATGAAAGAGCGGAGAGCGTCTGATTATGCACCCCGATATTGCTCGAGAGCTGCGCGATAGTGATATCGATCGCCTGTATCTGAAGCTGCGTCCTCTTTATCTCCGCATTAAAGGCGTCTATTTGAGTCTGGAGCGTCTGGTGCTGGCTCTGCGCGGTGTCGAGAAGCTGTTGCTGCACCGCTATCTGGCTCTGTATCGCGTTAAGCTGGTTCTGGAGCTCCTGCTGCCGGTTCGCGACCTCTTGCGTCGCGTTCTGTGCAAACGCTGCGGAAGGTGCGAGAAGGGATATGCAGAAAAAAAGGACGGCTGTCGTACGCTGCATGAGGCAACAGTATACCAAATGCAAAAGCGGCCTGCCGCGGCCGCTTCTCTTGCGCAAGATGAGGGATTTTACGCGCTTTCCGCCGCCTCTTCTCCTGCTTCCTCTTCTTTCCCCTTCTTCTCGACCTCGATCGAAGCGATGTCCGCCGGAGCGGTCTCCGTCGTCTCCTCGACGACTTCCTGGACGAGAGCGACCACCTCCTCGGGGTCGGTGCCGAGCTCGACGCCCTTCGGAAGAACGAGGTCCTTCACGTGGATCTGGTCGCCGAGAGCGACGAGTACGGAGATATCCACCGTGAAGTCATGCGGGAGGCTCATCGGGTCCGCTTTCACTTCTATCTCGTGCAGCACCTTGACGAGATTGGCGCCCGTCTCGACCGCCGGCGAGACGCCCTCGAAGACGAGCGGGATGGCGACCTCGACTTTCTCGCCTTTCGTCACCGCATAGAAGTCCACATGGCGCGGGAGGTTCGTAAGCGGATCGAGATCGACTTCGTGGATGAGCGTCGCGATATCGGCGCCGAGGCCCGTGAGCGAGACGACGGTCGCTTCACCGGCTTCCCGCAAGACCTTCTCGAAGGCGCCTGCCACGAAAGCGATCGGCAGCGCGGCCTGGTGCGGGCCGTAGACGACGCCCGGCAGCTTGGACGCGCGACGAAGCGAAGCGGCTGCGGCGCCGTCTTTCGCGCGCTTTTCTACGGAAAGCGTAAGCATAAGGCTTCAGTATACGGATTTGCTCCGCTTCTGCAAGACCTAATGACATGCCAGCCTTTGGGACGTAAACTATGAAATAATAATGCTATTGAGGTTTAGGAAACTCTATTACGATTTTTTCATTCTTCCCATTGTCTCTGGGCTACTATTGGCGCTCACGTTGCCCCCGTTTGAAATAGGTATCTTTTCATGGATCGCATTCCTTCCATTGTTTTTCTTCATTACCGATGCGAAGCTCTCCAATAAGCAAGTCTTCCAAGCAGGGCTGGTAGCGGGAATCGTATATTTCGGCAAGGTAGCGTATCCTCTTTTTTCTCTGAACGCGTGGTGGTGGCTTCAGGTACAGAGTGTTGTGTATGCCAATAGGTATTTGTTTTTGTTTTGGTTACTCTTTGCGGCCGTTCTTATCGCCAGTATTTTCTTGGGTATTTTTGCGCTTTTTTTCAGGCGGTTATTTCTGAAAAAGATTTACGCGGCATTGGTTCTCCCTCTCGTCTGGGTTGTATTCGAGTATATCCGCTCATCTCTCTTTTTTGGTTTCACTTGGGGAAATCTGAGCTACGCACTCCATAACGATATTTACTTTATGCAGCTGGCGCACGATCTTGGTATATACGGTATGAGTTTTATCGTGATGTTAGTAAACGTTCTCATGTTCTTTCTCGTGTACGAAATACTGCAGATCTATAGACGTACAGCGAGTGTGAAATCTGTTTTATGGAAAGTTGCTCGGCTCCCGGTATTTTACATTGTCGTCGCTGTCATTGTTGCATCCCACCTCTACGGATTCGTGGAATTCCGGCAGGTAATATACTCGCTCGGCGCACAACACGGCAGCACATTATCATTTTCTATCCTGCAACCAGGCAATGAATCCGAATCGACGACTCTCAAGAGACTTTCACAAATACTCGAGCGGAAGCCAGATGTCGTCGTACTCCCTGAGAGCGCGCTCCCTTCAGCCGTCTTCAACGAAGACTCGTTGGCACCCGGTCCTGGGATGATCCGGATCCCATCCCAGAGCAAAGACATAGCGACTTTGTTCGCACTTTCAGAAAAATATCCGAGTACCACCATCGTGGCTGGCGTTGACAGTACAAAACAGCGGTCAGACTTCAGCAGCATGCTTGTTATTGAGGCAGGAAAAGTTGTCGACATCTACCATAAAGTGATGCTTATGCCATTTTCTGAACGCTCGGTTACCTTACCTTTCCTCAAAAGTGCTGAGCCACTTCATGCCGGCACTTCAAGCGCTATACAAATAAAACGTTGGTCAGCATCTGCCTTGATTTGCTCGGAAGTGCTTTTTCCAAACCTTTTAAAGAATGCGTCGACATCGCTCATCATTGCGGTAGGTAATGATGGTGTATTCGATAATGATACTGTCGCGAGACAAAACAATATCATTGCACAATTTGATGCGATTCTTGAAAGAAAGTATCTTATCAGCGCAATGAAGACCGGTATTTCTGGCATTATTGAACCGACGGGTCTTATGGTGCTGCAAAGCTCTCCAACAGAAAGTCCGCAGGTACTGTCAGGAGCGATTGGTCTTCCATCAAGACAGTGAATAAAGGGTCGTACTTTATTTAATACAGAGTCGGATCGTAGCCGGTTCTCACTTCTCCATCGCTAAGGAAATAGATTGCTGTATTTGCTGGTGCCAGCGAGGATGCTGCTTCAGGCCATATTAGAAGCGCATAGCAATTTGCTGCCACCGCAGAACAGCCAGCGGGCACGCTACTATTAGTGGTCGTTAGCACCCGATACATTAACCGAGAGGTCGTATTACCATTTTTGCTCGCATTTTTAAATGTGCCTGGATTTGGTAGCGATGACATATAGGGCGCAATATTGCTGCTGAATACCGGGTCGGTCGCACTTCCTTCAATATTGGTGTACATGACCGTTGGGGGATTACTCGGAGTAGCGGAAGGGTACTTATTATTTTGATTGCGATAGAGTTCCAGAGCCGTCATGAGCTGTTTTGCATCTTCAAAAAGAGCCGCGTCGCGACTCTTCGCACGTGCCGTATTGAGAGAAGCCAAAATTACACTCGATAGCAATCCTATGATTGCAATCACTACCAATAGCTCTATAAGAGTAAATCCTTTTGAGTGACGTAGACGCTGATTGTTCATCTGAGAAAAATTACAATTAATTATATGCCGAACTGTTGTCGTAAATCACTCGGTAATTGATTGACTGTACTTTGCGGTAAATCTTTTGGATAAAACTCCGGCGGTAACGAATCAAATACCGCGGGCGGAATCTCATTCTTTATGTTATCCGGTATCTCGCTTTTGATAATGATCTGAGAGGAAAGAGCCGGTGCGGAGGAAGCATTACTCACCCATAGCACGATAACGGTGGCGAGTACGACTAACACGAGCACAACGAGCAGCACTTTTTGTGCCCCGGCGTTATCCTTAGCGAGGCCAACTTTAATAACGAGGCTAGAGAGCCACGAAGGCTTGTCGAGTGCTGTCGACCGCATATACTCCGGCTCATCGAACCGTATATTTTCATCCATGGCTTCATGGTACTCCACTTACAGGCGTCCCGTACTGTCATAAGGCTTCCGGGTGTGGATAGCCCACAGGCTAGCTATGAAGAGCGGCGGAGACGAGGTCAAGCCGCTTGAGGAAGGCCGCTCGGGCGGAAGCGACGTTCTCCTCCTTCCCTTTCCAGAGAGCGAGCGCTTCCTCCTGGAGCGCGCGGGCATACGAGAAGGTGAGCGGCCACGGCGCTTCCGCCTCAAGCGCTTTCCGCGCTATCGCGGCGAGATTCTCGGTCGCCTGCTCGGGCGTCTGTCCGCCGGAGAGGAAAACGATGCCCGCTATCTGTCGCGGGACGCTCGAAAGCAGCGCCGCGACGGTGTCCTCGGCGACTTCTTCGGGCGTATCCTTCTTGCCGCTTCCGCTCCCCGAGAGCGCCATCGCCGTCTTCAGGATGACGCCCGCGCGATCGACCGAGTATTCCTCGAGTACCGAGAAGAGCGTTCCGAGCGTCTCCTCGATGACCGCACGCGCCCTCTGGCGCGAGTGTCCCCCTTCGAGAAGCACTTCCGGCTCGAGTATCGGGACGAGGCCTGCCGCCTGTACTTCCTTCGCGTACGCCGCGAGGCGCTTCGCGTTCTCGTGGAGCGCCGTCGCCGTGGGTAGGCGGTCGCCGTCGATACGTACGACCGCGCGCCACTTGGTGAAGACGGCGCCGCGTTCCTTGTATCCCTTCAGCCGTTCGGCAAGGCCGATGAGCCCTTTGGTGATGGACTCGTCCGGGCTTGACGGGAATGGCTCGACTCCTTCGTCCACCTTGATCCCGGGGGCGATGCCGCGCGCGGCAAGCGAGTCGGGGAAAGGTTTCCCGTCGTTACCCTTCTGCGAGAGCGTCTCCTCGAAGAGGATGACGCCCGAGAGATACCGCTCGATGTCCGCGGCGCCGAGGAAAAGATCGCGGTATTGCCGTCGCATCTCCGCGCTCGTCGGGATACCGTACGAAGCGAGGCGCGCGGTCGCGGTGTGCACGCTCTCATCCGCAGCGAGCAGCCCTTTGCCGGGAGCGAAGAAGGAACGCGCGATCGCAACAAGGTCGGTCATGCGTACCAGTGTACCATGCCGGACATGCTACACTTCCTGCATTATGGACTTTATTGCTATCGGCGACACGACCGTTGATGAGTTTATCCGGCTTGAAAAGAACGAAGCGGAGGTGCATTGCGTCCTCGATCACGAGAATTGCACGATCTCGATGGCGTGGGGCGATAAGATCCCCTACGACTTCTCCGTCCTCGTGCCGGGCGTGGGGAACGCGGCAAACGCCGCCGTCGCCGCGGCGCGCCTCGGCCTGCGTTCCGGGCTCATCTCGAACGTCGGCAAGGATCACTACGGCGAAGAAGCGCTCGCTTCTTTCGGGCGCGAGAATGTCGACACGCGACACGTGGCCGTGAACGACGGCATACCGACGAACCATCACTACGTGCTTTGGTATGAGGCGGAACGTACCATCCTTATCCGCCACGAGGCGTATCCGTACCTCGTTCCGGAAGGGTTCGAGCCGCCGCGGTGGATCTACCTCTCTTCCGCCGGCGAACGCTCGGAAGCGTTCCATGGCGAACTTGCCGCATGGCTCAAGGAGCATCCGGAAACGAAGCTCGCGTTCCAGCCCGGGACGTTCCAGATGTCCATGGGTAAAGAGAAGCTCGCGCCGCTCTACGCCGCCACGGAGCTCGTCGCCTGCAACAAGGAGGAGGCCGAACGCATCCTCGAGCTCGGCGAAACGGATATGCATGAACTCCTCGAGAAGATGCGCGCGCTCGGTCCGAAGATCGCGCTCATCACCGACGGCCCGAAGGGAGCCTATGCCTACGACGGCGAGACGATGCTCAAGGTGCCCATGTATCCGGACCCGAAGCCTCCGCTGGAGCGCACCGGAGCGGGAGACGCCGCGACCTCGACCGTCGTGGTCGCGCTCGCGCTCGGCAAGCCGCTCTCCGAAGCGCTCCTCTGGGGGCCGGTGAACTCGATGTCGGTCGTGCAGGAGATCGGCGCGCAGAAAGGCCTCCTTTCCCGCGCGCAGCTTGAGAAATATCTCGCCGATGCTCCGGAAGCCTACCGCGCCGAGCCGTTCTAGGCCGGCGCTTCCGGTCGCTGCCTACCTGCTTTTTTTCAGTATCGAGTGCTGTAGCGAGGCGTACTGTACCTCGTTTGCGCCTATCGCGATAGCGGAGGTGTCGGCATTCGCGACGTGGACGATGAGCAGCGTCGCTCCCGCGCCGGCGATAGTGATGAGCAGCACGGCGAAGTAGGAGTTTATTTTCTCTTTCAGCATAATTATTCTGTATAGGTATTAAACTGCGGCCAGAGCGCGGGCGGCAGCCTCTATATGGAGAGCGTCGAGCCCGTAGTGTCGGAGGAGCTCGTCCGGCTCGCCCGACTGTCCGAACGCATCCAGAACGCCGAGCCGCTGCACCGGCACCGGATGCCGCTCCGCGAGGAGTTCCGCTACTGCGCTGCCGAAGCCGCCCGCAGCCTGGTGCTCCTCGACGGTGAGGACGCGGCCCGCACGCGCGGCGGCCGCAAGCACCGCCTCCGTATCGAGCGGCTTTATGGTCGGCACATGGAGCACGACGCTCTCAATGCCATCGCGATCAAGCGCGCGTGCCGCCACGAGCGCGGCATGCGTGAGCGAACCGGTCGAGAGGATAGCCACGCGCGGCGCGGCGCCTTGCCAGAGCGGAAGCGCCTTGCCTATCCGGAACGGCGTCTCACCGGTCGTGAAGACCGGCGTCGCGGCGCGCCCGAAGCGCAGATAGACCGGTCCGTCCGCCTGCGCGGCCGCGACGACCGCCTTGTGCGCCTCTTCGGCGTCGCCGGGCGCGATGACGGTCATGTTCGGGAGCATGCGCATCATGCCGATATCCTCAAGCATCTGGTGCGTCGCGCCGTCGGGACCTACCGAGACGCCCGCGTGCATGCCGCAGACGACGACATGCTGGCGATTCAGCGCGATGGTGGTGCGGATCTGCTCGTAGTTGCGGCCGGGAGAGAACACCGCGTAGCTTGCGATGAAGGGGATCTTTCCCGCAGCTGCCATGCCCGCCGCGACCGTCGCCATGTTCTGCTCCGCGACGCCCATCTCGATGAACCGTTCGGGGAATTCTTTCTCAAACCACTCGGCGCGCGTGCTCTCCATGAGGTCGGCGCAGAGGACG
>JAJXUQ010000008.1 GCA_021782685.1 bacterium | reverse complement strand
TTCGAGCAACCTCTTCCAAAACAGGGACCAGCAACCGCAAGTTTTCATAATGAGCCGGGCCATTCCCTATCCAGCCGATGGTGAATTGATTGTTCCGTTCGCGGCGCGAACTATCAAATTTCTCGTAGTCAGACACGCGGACCCCTGTGGGGATAAGGTGCACGTTTTTATTGTATGTCTTTGCCCAATCCGCAAGAGAGTGGCTGCCGACAATCACCGCGTCTGCGGTGCGAGAAACTATCTTCGTCTTATGCGGGGAATGCAGATAGATGGCGTCATCAAGATCGAGAATCACCTTCCGTCGGGAAAATAGTTTCTGGAAAATGAGCGCTGTAAAAAAATATTTATTTTGAATCGCGCGTTGCAAGAAAACTATGTCCCCCCGTTTCACCCTCCATAGGTTTTTACAGGCTGTAAGAATAAGCCCTCCTTTCTTTGGCCACGGAGTTTCCGAGATCGTATTGATGGGGGGGTAACATACGACGGCTTCGATATGTCCATTCTCTGTGAGTTCTTCTGCGATAAGAAAAGCGCGTTGGCGGGAACTTGCGGTACGTACGTCGCCTTTAGTGAAAAAATGGACCGTCATGGCTTTCTATAGAGAACGCGGCGTCTTCGTAAGCAGCAAATGGAACGAATCGAAATACAGGGTGCGCGCAACAAAATAGACAGGAGCTACCAAAAATCCAAACGACTTCCCCAATGAGCGGCTGATACGATACGCCCGAATATCAATAACCGTAAAACCTTCGGGCCTGACAAGATTCCTGATCGCGGAGTAAGTGTAGTAATGCATGTTCATGAGATTCTGCCGGCCAGCACTCTTATCCTCATAATTCTTATGCGTCCCGAACAAAGAGATGAAAGGATTCGCAAACCGACGCGGTAACCAATTCACGAAATACAGATGAAAATGCGGGTCCTTGATGCCAAAACGGTTCGGTGCGCTGAGATACGCCCGTCCGCCGGGACGCAGTACACGATATACTTCCCGGAGCAGCAGCAACGGATCATCGACGTGCTCAATAACCTCGCTGAGGTTCACAAAATCAAAAGAGCTGTCTGGGAAAGGCAGTGCTTCGCCACGCCCCTCGACTACCGTAATACGGACACCAGCCCTAGCCGCCGCTTCATATGACTGCTTGATGTAAGCCGGGTTGGTCTCAAGACCGGTTACTGTCGCGCCACGATTGGCGGCATCTATGAGAAACGCGCCCTGGCCAGAACCGAGGTCAAGTACCTTAAGAGAGGCCAAACCTTCTATTTGAGACGAGAGATGTTCCCAGTGGGTCATGCGAATTGCGTGAGGATATGCCGTACCCGTTCCCCCCAAGTATACTCCCTTGTTTTGCGCTGAGCTGAGTCTGCTTTCTCGTGCGCTTCTTTCTCATGTGTAAACACCGATGTAATACCGTTCACGAGAGCCGCCGCATCGTCCGCATCGACAAAGAGAGCTTCCTGATCCCCGAGGACCTCCCGTATCGACGGCACGTTTGACGCAACGATCGGCGTGCCGCTCGCCATGTACTCGAAGAGTTTCATCGGGCTTGCGAAGCGCGCAGTGTCTTCGTTCTTGCCTGAATTTGGAATGACCAGCACATCGGCCGCACGCAAGTAGAATGGCACGCGCTCCGGCGCGACATGGCCTATGATACGGATATTCTCCTGACTACCCCACCGCCCTTTGAAGCGCGCTATGTCCTCTATAGTGCCGCCGACGAATACGAATAGTGCCTCGGGAATACGAGAGGCAGCCTCGGCAAGCGTGTCCGCACCTTTGCGCGCGTAGAGGTGCCCGGTGTATATGACGAGATGCTGGACCAAAGGTAGTCCGAGTATCTCCCTTGCCTCGGTCTTCGCCGGCACCGCATCGAAGAGATGCTCGTCGACCGCATCGGGCGCAACGATGATACGTTCTGCCGATACGCCTGCGGCCGTATATGCCTCCCGAAGGGCTTGTGATATGACGACGACGCGATGGGCGTGGCGCGCGACGATACGTGCGACAAACGAGGGCTTCGCGTGCGCCTCAAAAACAAGCTCCCGTCCAAGAAGCAGGTACTGCACGAGGACAAGCGCGTCGCGTGAGTAAATAATGTCGGCTGTCCAAAATGACCTCAACCACCGTACGCGCTCCGAAAACCAGATGCTCGAAACGAGAAAGCCGAGCCGCCCATATCCGATGAGGTCCGGAACGCGCAACGTGACAATCTTGAAAAGATTATCCGGCACGCCATAATAGGCGAACGGATTAACGGTGAGTTCGTTGTGGCGCGTCGGCACGACAAGCTCGATCTCGACACCTGTTTTTGCAAACGCTTCACAGGTTTTCATTATCTGAATACCGTGCGCTTTTTCGGTCGGCAGACGGATGTTGGCGATGTAAAGGAGTTTCATAGGTGAAATAAAGCCTTGAGCGAGACATATCGATCGATGGCACGCGAGACCTTCCCGCGGAACTGCTCAAAGGTCGTAGAGCGGTCAATGGAATTCCGCGGCAGACGGAACAGGTCGGTGGCGGGGTTGACAGTCCCTTCCTGCACCGCCACGGCGCCAGCGAAGCCCATCTCCCGCACCAAGCTGACCGTCTCTTCTGAGAAGTTCCCATAGGGATACGCGAAGAGCGTCGGCGTTACGCCGAGCATATCTTGCAGTACGCGGCGAGACTCGCGTATCTCGTGGTCGGCGTCGGCTCGGGGAAGAGCCGCGAGTTTCGGGTGCGAGAGCGTGTGCGGCTCGACAGCAATCAGACCGGAGTCGTGCATCTCTCTCAGCTCTTCAGGAGAGCAGTATTCCGGATTCCCGATGAGGCCGGTTGTGACAAAGATGGTTGCCGGAAAATTGTACTGCTTCAACAGCGGGAAGACGGTCGTGTAATTGTCGCGGGAGCCGTCGTCGAACGCCAAGGCGATCGACCCGCCGAGCGGTTCGTGCGCGCGCAGACGGCGGATGAGTTCGGCAAGCGAAATGACTTCCCGTTTCTTGGCCGCAAGATACGCCATCTGTTTATTGAATACTTCCGGAGATACGGCAGAGAAGAAATCCTGTCGATCGCTTATGGAGTGGTACATAAGAACGCTCGCTCGGTCCTTTGAGAGCGAAAATTTCGGTAGCAACCGAAAGAAAACCTCTTTAAGAAAGTCTTTCATTTTCTTGCTGGGGGAAAGAGACATGCAGGTTCATCCAGTATAACTTTCATGGCCGCCGCAGGAAACCAGAGGAGGAGAGCTCCGCAAGCAGACCAGCAACAATGATACGAGGCACGAGATGTGCCCTGGAGAAGGTTTCCGCAGCTTCGCCGAGCAGGCGAAGCTGCGCAGGATCATAAAGGAGCCTGCGCAAAGCAGCCGCGAGCGCTGCCGCATCGGCGGGCGGCACGAGCACCAAGGGTGGCGAATCGGGCTCAAAGAGCTCGCGTATGGTGGGAGAGTCTGAGGTAACTACCGGTTTGCCCATCAGCATGCATTCAAAGACTTTGTTTGGTACGACACGCATGGTCTTTGCCGTGTCTCCAAAAATACCTAAGCATACCTGCGCGGACGCTATGAGGGGCGGTAATTCTTGCAGTGGCACGCTGTCGATAAACTCGATGTTTGAAAGCCCTGATCGCGCCGCTTCCCTGCGTACGCGCTCTGACTCCTGCCCGTTCCCCACGATACGGAAACGCAGCGGCTCATCGGCGAGGAGCCGCGCCGCTTCGACGATGTACGGAATGCCGTGGAGCGGGATGAAAGTGCCGTGGAAGTGCACGATGAATTCATGTGCGGGCGGGGTGCCGCGCGGATGAAAGATCCGTTCGTCCGAACCAACCGGGACGCGCAGGAACTTCCCTCGTGGCAGCCGAAACGTCTGGACGAAGTAATCAATGTGCGCGGTGGTATCGAGGAGCACGACGTCGGCGAGATAGGCGCTTACATAATCCCGCAACCAGTCGAGTCGAGCTCGCAAACTTGTTGCGGCATACTTCTTGCGATCGAATACGTTGGAATCATAGAGCGAGACAAACGCATCGAATAGTATCGGCCGGCCGAATAAGATTCGCGCGAGCCACACAACGGTGTGGCCTGGAAAAGCGACAATCACGAGATTGTACGACTGTTTCCGGATACGGAAATACTCCCGAGTGAGAAAAAAGAATTTCGAGATGCCTTTGTGCTCGCGCGGATCGACACGACATTGCACGACGTCATATCCGTTCTCCTGGAATCCGCGTATGAGTACGCTGTTGCGCGAGTAGGACGGGTCGTATATGCCGAAGAAACACACCCTTGGCACCTCCCTACCGAATTGCTTCATAGGAAGAGAGGATGCGCGGGATGAGCGCTGACACGCTCATGGTCTGAACTCGCAGCTTAAGATCGCCACGAATGCGATCGACATCCCCGCTCTCGCGCACGAGAGCCGCTAACATCTTTGCACAGGCAGCCGCGTCTCTCTCGGGGAACACGAGCGCGCTTGCATGCGGCCCGAGCAACCCTGCAAAGCCGTGATTGGATACGAAGACGAGCAACCCCGCCGCCATGGACTCGAGTACGGCCTTATCGAGTCCGCCGGTCGGACTTAGGTTCACTGAGATATCGAAGTCGCGATATTCTTCGAGCACCTGCGCGTGCAACATACCCCCCGCGAAACGTATCCGGTCGGCGACCCCGCACGTCCCTGCCAATGCTTTGAGCGATTCGAGATATACCTCGTCGGAAGGATGCGCCGGCGCGCCGATAAGGGTCGCGGTCGTGCTAATCCCCTTATCCTTCAGGAGCGCAACGGCTTCGATGAGCGTGTCGAGATTCTTGATCGGCGTGATGCGGCCGACGCTCACGATGCGCAACGGATCGTGCAGCGGATGGATCGGCGCGGCGAGCGCGATAGTGTCGATGCCGTGGCCTACTACGTGAAGCTTCGACGTCTTAAGACGAAAGCCTTCCGGCGAGGCGGTGAAGATATCATCGGCGAAGAAACTCGCGATGCGGAGCTTCAGGTCGACGCTCCTGTGGACGTACCACAGGCCGATATGCTTCCCGAGCACGCGCCACAAAAGACCGCCCAGCACGACGTACTCAGGATTCATATGCACGAAGACGGCGTCGTAGTCGCGGCGGAGCCGCCAGGCGAGCTGTTTGAAACGGAGAGCGTAGACGAGCCGCCGCGCAAAGCGCGGCGGCTCGTTCTCCTTCCCTAAAGAATGCACGCGCACGTTCTGCGGCAACGCTTCATGCTTCCCTTCCTTCAAGCAAATGACTTCTATATGCTCGACGTGCTTGGCAAACTCTTGTATCCACCCGACAAAGAACCCGAGCACCGGATCTTCGGTATCGACTGCCTGGGTGACGATGAGCAGTCTCATACGCGACGGATCGTCCGCTCAAGGTCCGCGGCGATGCGCGCGGGGAGATCGCCTTCCGCATCCAGATATGCATGAACGGTTTCAGCGGCGTGAATCGTAAGCTCTTGCCGTACTGCATTGTCCTCGAGAAGACCGATGATGTGGCGCGAGAGCGCGGTCGGATCGGCTACCGGCGCGACAAGTAAATCATTGAGACCCTTGAATACCTCGCCAACGATGCCGACATCAGTCGTGATGATCGGTATCCTGGCGAGCGCTGCCTCGATAAGCGTGCGGCCGTAGCCCTCGTATGCGCTCGCCTGGATGAATGCCTGCGCACTCGCCATGAGCCCCCGAGCGTCCGAACGGTTCCCGAGGAAAATGACCTTGTTCTCAAGCCCGAGGGAATGCGTCATACGCTCGAGCCGTTCGCGTTCGCGTCCGTCGCCGACGATGAAGAGCCCGACCATGGGATACATGGGAAGAATCAGCTTGAGCGCAATGAGGATATCCCCCATGCGCTTTTCCTTCTCAAGACGACCGACCGCGATGAGCGCAAAGGTGAAGGGATGCGCCGGAAGCGGCACTGGCGCGGGTACGATCGCATCGACCATGACCGGAATGACGGACGGCTCGCTGATACGATTTCCGTAGCGCGCGACAAGCGACCCCTTCACTCTCTCCGAGACGACACGAATGCCCTGAGCCGCAGGCACGACGCGGTCGGCAAGCTTCTGGCGATATCGGTTCAAAGAAGATGCATGCAAAGAGAAGAGGTGCCGGCCGTCGGTCTTTGTAAACCACGGCGAGAGGAAGTCGGTATGCACCTGAACGTGCAGCTTCGCGCTCGTACCGCGAACGGCGCGAAGCGCGGCAAGCCCGTGCTCGAAAGGGTCCTGCGCCGAGACGACCTCGATGCCTTCGGAAAGGATGAGCGCGTGCGCCCGAGAAGCGAGCGCACGTACCCGAAAGAGCTTCCCGGCGCGTACCGGATGCAAAAAAAGATTTCCTTCCTGCTCTTCCGCCGCTCTTTTATTCGCGGGTGAGACGATATGCAGGCTCCCTATCGCCGCGGCATACAAGTGCATTCGCGCTCGAACGTCGCTTCCGGGATTAAATACGTTCGGATCGTTTGAGACGAAGAGGGCCTTCGTGTTCATATGCTTTGCAACAGTGTAGCAGTTGCCGCAAGCATCGTTTCCACCTCGAAGCGTCTCTCTGATTCTCTTGCGCGCGCCGTGCAGCGCGCGCGGAACTCGTCATCACCGAGCACGCGAGCGAGCGAGCGAGCGAGCGCGGGTGTGTCGCCTTCCGGTATCAAAAGGCCGTCTTCGCCGTCGGCAACCACTTCCGGGTTCCCACCGACCTTCGTCGCGACGATCGGCACGCCGAGCATGCGCGCTTCGATAAGGAGGTGCGAAAGGCCTTCATATGAGGAGTTAAGCGCGAACGCGTCGGCGGACTTTACGACGGCAAGGGTGTCCGCGTGAGAGAGCGTACCGGTGAAAAGGGCGCGCCCGGGCAATCTCTCACCCGCGCGGCGCGTAAGCGCCGCGCGGAGCGGGCCGTCGCCGACGATCGCGAGCGAAGCTTCCGGAATGCTTGCGACCGCGTCGATAACGCCATCCACATGTTTCCAAGGAACGAGGCGCCCCGCGGTCACGACGAGCGGTCGCGGCAGCTTCGCCACGTTCGCGGGGATGACTCCGAACTTCTCGCGGGACACGGCGTTGTAGATGACCCGGATCCCGTCGCGCGGGATACCCCACGCGGCGACCACGCCTTCCAGGTAGACGCTCGGCACGATGATGCGCTTCGCGCACCGTGCGACGCGCGTCTGCACCGCCTGCAGCAGGCGCACCCTGAGCGAAGCTTGTTTCGTCCGCACGAACTCGTCGAGGACCTGCTCGACGCCGAAGCGCTGCCGCCCCTGCTCCCAGGCGTAGTCGCCCACCACCTTCACCACAAGCGGCTTTTGAAGCGACCGTGCGGCAAGACAAGCAGGCAGCCCGACCGATACCGGATCAAGAGCGAGCACGAGATCGGCTCTCTTGAGCGCGCGTCGCACGCGGGCGAAATAGGCGAGGTGCCGCACGAGCTTCGGCAGATGCCGCACCGCGCCGAACTTAACGAGCGTGACCTCGACACCGCGAGCAGGCAAACCTTCTGCAAGCAGTTTCGCGTACGTCGACGGCCCGCCTATCTCGGGCGGATACAGGGGAGTCGCGACGACGATTTTCATACTGAAATGGTATCTTTTTTGAAACCTCCGCGCTACCGATCCGGTTGCACTCATTGTGCTAGACTCCGGCTATGCGCATCGTGCTTGCGACTCCCCTGTATCCGCCTGAAATCGCGGATGTTGCGGCGTACGCCAAGGAACTCGCGCGCCGCCTCTCAAAAGATCACGAAGTAACCGTTGTGACATACGCCCACTTGCCGGAGCCGATTTCGGGCGTGACCGTCGTCGCTATTGAAAAACACAGACCTCTTCTTGTGCGGTTACTCTCGTTCCGGAATGCGCTCGCCCGGGCGATACGGGGTGCCGACATCGTCCTTGCCGTAAACGGTGCGTCGATCGAGCTCCCTCTTCTGCTTGTTTCGCGGCACCGGACGACTCCCCTCATCTTCTGCGTCGCTGACCGTGCCGCCCACGACCGTGCCGGACTTCTCGAGCATCTTGCATCCTCGCGCGCAGGCCATATAGTATCCGATTTCCCGCCGCGCCGGCCGGAAATCCTCCCCTTCGCACCGCGACCGACAGAAGAGCTCGCCGCGCATGAACGGTCGTGGGACGCGCACGTTGCCGGACTTTCCCGTCTTTTCCATCATGCCCACTGACACCGCCCGAAACGAATGGGACGTCTCCTGCAAGGAAACGCTCGCAAGACTCTCCCCGCTCCTTGCCGGCATCGGCTACGCGCTCGACGACGAGCAACCGCATATCACCGGCGAGCGTTTCCTCACACGGCCTATCGACGGCGGACGGAAGCTCGTCCTTATCGGCCGCCGCGTGGCGGACGGACAGAAAGCCATCATCAAGGTAAGTGACGAGCCGCGCGGGATCGAAGAGCTCGAATACGAGCGCGCCTGTCGTGACGCGCTTAAACGCATCCCTTTCGCCTATCAGGCATTCTATGCTCCGCGCGAGCTTGCATTCGTACGCCGAGGAGGTTTTGTTATCCTGGTTTCCGAATTCATCGAACAAGAGATGCCGTTTATCGAGCGCACTGTCGAGGAGCAGTTCTCGCTTGCCCTTGGCGCGTTCAAGGCGCAGGAGGGCGCTCACGCAACAACCTATGAGCATCGGGTACTCGTCACGCGTACGTTCGGCGAGATGTACGCGCAAGATTATCTTGCGAACTTCGCGCGGTTCAGAAATGAAATCCTCGCGCATGTTCCGGACAAGCTGGTCCCCGAAGCCGTTTTGACCGAAGCGACGAAGGTTCTCGCGGAGAGCCGCGAGAACCTGGAGCGATACGGCGGCTTCCTCACCCACTGGGACTTCACGCCGCAGAACTTCCGCGTAAAAGACGGGCGAATCTACCTCCTTGACCTCTCGTCGCTGCGCTTCGGCAACAAGTACGAAGGATGGGCACGGTTCATAAACTTCATGATGCTCTATAACCCGAAGCTTGCCGATGCGCTCGTGCAGTATGTCGCCGAGAACCGCACGGAAGAGGAGTCACTCGCGCTCAAGGCTATGCGCATCTACCGTCTCGGCGAGATACTCTTGTACTACGTGTACACGCTCTCTCGGAGCTCCGGCGCGCTACATGAACTGAATTCGGAGCGCATCCGGTTCTGGACACGCGCCCTCGCGACTGTCGTACACGACGAACACATCCCGCCAGAAGTGCTCGAGCGTTACCGCGACACGCGCGATCGGCTCCGAAGCGACGAAGAGAAGCGCCGCCAGGTAGGTCTCCATTAGTCGAGCGCTTCGAGCTTCTCGACCATCTCCGCGTACACGCCCACGAGCGGGTGCTGCCCCATAAGCACCCTTAACATTTCATTTGTATACGATACCGAATACCCGTTCTTGCATCTGTACCGCGATCTTGTCCCAGTCGTAGTCGCGCTCGACCATCGCCCGTGCACGTTCGGAAATCTCGCGCGCCTTCTCGGGATGCGCGATCACTTCCTTGATCTTCGCTGCGAGCGCTTCAGGATCGTCCGGCGGGACGATCCACGCCGTCTCGCCATCGACCGCGTAGTCCGCGATACCTCCTACTCCGGAAGTGACGAGCGGGAGTTTCGACGCCAGTGCGGAGACGAACGCGTTGCCGAGCCCTTCGGAACGGCTCGGCGCAACGAAGATGTCGCCTGCCTTGCGATAGAGCGTCACGACCGAGCGCTCGACGCGGCCCGTGAAGATGACACGGTCGCGCACGCCAAGCCGCTTCGCAAGATCCTTCAATTTCCCTTCATCTTCCCCGTCACCCACCGCGACGAACTTAATGTTCTTCGGAAGGTGCGTAAGCGTCTCGATCACCGTGTCGAAGCCTTTCTGGTGTACTAGGCGGGAAGTGTTTACGAGGAATATATCGTCTTCCCTTTTGCCGAGCTCCTTTTTGATTTCGTCGATTTCTGCTTGCGAGAACGCCTGTTTGAGATCGTTTGGGTTTGCGCCGTTCTTGATGAGCACGATTTCGCCCGCATAGCCGCGGCGCGGCGGCCAGGTCGCGAGATACTTCGAGATGACCTGGATGATCGATGCCGTACGAAAACCATAATCAAGGAGCGGCGTGAACGGCACGATAAACCAACGTCGGAAGACTTTTTCATACGAATCGCCATCCTGGAGAGTAAGCAGGTGCGGCACACGGACGCCGATAAGACGCGCGAGCACGAGCGGGAACAGCATGTAGGTCATCATGCACCAGATCGCATCCAGACCGCCTGCCCGCTCGATCGCCCGCGCCTTGAGCGCAGCGAACGGCACGAAGAATATCTTTGACAGGTATGCGTTGCCAAACCCGACCCGATGCACCTGCACGTTCCCGATACGCTCCTCGCGCTGGGCATCCTTGTCGAACAGGTGCGTCACGACGTGGAACTCGATATCCTCCGGCGAGATGCGGTCAGTGATCTCTTTGAGAGCCGCCTCAGCACCTGATACGAAGTTCGGATAGTACGCGAGAGAAAAGATTAGGACGCGCTTCATGGCTACGCTTCCGCCTTGACTGATTCGATGTACGCAGGCAGAGTGTGCTTCTGCTGCCACCCGAGCGCCTCAAGCTTCGACGTCTCGGATGCTCCCGACGAGCGCGTCGATTTGGTTGCGGGTTTGAACTCGATCTCAAGGCCGAACATGCGGGCAAGATCGAGGAGCGAGTACGCCTCTTTCGCACTGATCGCGTACTCGTCCCTATCCCCTTTCTCACCGATGCGGACGAGCGCATCGATCGTGTCGTCGACATGGGTGAATGCGCGCGTCTGTTCGCCCGTCCCGTTTATCGAGCACGGCCGCCCATCGAGATAGCACTGCTTGAACGTTTCGACGACGGTCCCGTAGGCGCCGTTGAACTGTTCGGCACGTTCGCCAGGACCGTACACGTTATAAAAGTATGCGATCGAGTACGAGAGGCTATACCAACGGCCGTAGTTATGTACCTGCTCGGTATTCGCTGCTTTCGACCACGAGTACGGAGAACGGTTCTTCCCCTCCACGTTGTCTTCGCGTGCCTCAGCGAATTTCGTTGACGAGCCGGCATATACGAGCTTGTAGCCGCGCTTGCGCCAGTGCTCAAGCACGCCGGATGTTCCGACCATGTTGAGGTCGAAAACAATATCCGGCTCATCGAGGCTTGGAGCGACGCGCGAATATTCGCCCAAGTGGTAGATGAGATCGGGCGTCTCGGGAATGTGCTTCTCGATGTCCTTGGTGTGCCCCTCGCGGTACTCCACCCCGGGCACGTGGTTCTCGCGGCTTCCGGTGAAGTAGTTGTCGAGCGAGATGACCTTATGGCCATACTTCACCAGGCGCTCGCAAAGGTGCGAGCCGATGAAGCCCGCCCCTCCGGTCACGACGATGAGTTTCCGGTCTGCCATAGGTAGGAGGGTAGTACGAAAAACGGGGAAATGCGAATGCTAGAGAAGTATGAAAGCCCCGGCGGCGAGCGTCATGACGCCGAACAGTCCGAGCGTCCAGGGCGATTTGAACAGCTTCGCGAAGGGCGACGAGGTACTCGCAGTACCTCGAGACAGGATAGCCGCCCCCGCGGCGGCGAGTCCGATCGCCGCCGCGGGGGCGCTTACTGCTTGATTCTCATGTGCCGTGTTGCTTATGCTCCCTTGACTTCGCGCAGGCGACGCCTCACCGTGCACGGCGAGCTGCTCGGCCGTCTGCTCTGAACTGGAACCCGTCGTCGATACGGAAAGTTGCATGTCCGCGAGAGGTACCGCAGGTACGGATGACGGGTAACGGGCGGCGATCACGCCGTCAGGATACGCGAGCGACGCCTCAAGCGCTACGGGCAGATTGGTGACGCTTGAAGGGAAGAGAACGTTCGCTTCCGGTAAAAGAACCGTCCCGTTCGGAATGCGGAAGGAGCCCGCACCGGCGGAGAGCCGCCAGAGGGAGAGGTCGAGACGTTCGCTCGAGTCGTTCGCTATCGTAATGCCGTCGCCCGAGACGGAAGCGATGCGCACGAGCGCCGGTTTCGCGACAACGGTGAACTCATCTTCCGCGCTTGTCGTGCCGTCGGTTGCCGTCACTTTCACGAGGTACGTGCCGGCATAGCGATAGGTTTTCTCCGTAACGCTCCCCTCCCCTGCGGAACCGTCGCCGAAGCTCCAGGCGATACGCGCCGAAGGGTCAGCCGCGCCGCTCTTCGTCACCGCGTGCGCCGAAAGGCGCAGCGGCACTTCAAGGAACGCTTCCCGGTCGGCTCCCGCGTCCACCGTAAGCACGGAAGGCGGCGGCACATAGGTAGACGCTCGCGCCGAAGGA
>JAJXUQ010000065.1 GCA_021782685.1 bacterium | reverse complement strand
TCATGATGGTTTCGAGCGCCGAGACTTTCGTCTTCGGGTGGATGCCGATCGGGATGCCGTTGCCGTTGTCGGCGATACGCACGTAGCCGTCGGGCAGGAGCGCGACCTCGATATCGTCGCAGCGGCCTACCATCGCCTCGTCGCGCGCGTTATCGAAGATCTCCCAGACGAGGTGGTGGAGACCGTCGGGACCGGTCGTGCCGATATACATGCCCGGGCGGCGACGCACCGCCTCAAGCCCTTCAAGGACCGTGATCGACGACGCGTCGTATGCTTTCGCGGCGCCCTTGGCGCCGCGCTTTTCCTCGTCTTTTTCAGCCTTCGTGACCATAGAAATAGCCGCTTTCGCGATACTTCCAGTATAGCATATTTCAGGCGTTTTTAGCGGACTTTGTAGCCTTCTGCGGCGAGCGCGGCGGCGATATGCGCCATGACGGCGCCCACTTCCTCGTCGGTGAGCGTGCGCTCGAACGACTGGAATATGAGCCTGAAGGCGAGCGACCGGCGCCCCTCCTTGTTCGTGAATTGGTCAAGCAACCGGACTTGCTGCAGGAGCCCGGCACCCTGCGAAGCGAAGATCGCGGAGGCGGCGGCGTGCGCTTCGTCGCCGCCCGTAACCCACATGGAGATATCGCGCACGATAAACGGATAGGGCGAGAACGGCCGATACGCGCCGAGCTCGTAGCGCACCGGCATATAGTCCGGTTCATCTTTCATCTCGGGCAGGTCCGGCACCGGCTCCGAAGTTTTGACGAGGAGCTGTTCGCCGTCCTTCGTGAAGACCGTGCCGATCTCGAAGAGCTTCGGCTTCTCTTCCGGCGCAAATACGAGTGGCGCATACTGTCTTGTCCGCTCGAGCGCGTCCCGCATAGTATCGTCGAGGCTCGTGCGAAGCGCCGGAAGGGTCTTGTTAAGCGGGTTCGCGAGAACGATGTCTCCCTTTTTTGCGAACGATTGGGTCGAGATTTCCGTAAACCCACGCGCGACGAGGAAATCCTTGACGCGCTCGATGCCGCGATACCGCGCCTGGTCAGGGGCCGCCGCAAGCGGCGGTAATTCCTTCGGGACAAGACGGTCGTAGCCGAGGATCTGTCCGACTTCCTCGGCAACGTCTTCGAGGATGGCGATATCGGTGCGCGGCACGGGTGCGGTCACCCGAAGCGTCTCCCCGTCGGGGAGGACACGGAACCGCAGGCGACGGAACACGTCAAGCGCTTCTTCGCGCGAAAAATCCGCGCCGAGAACCGCGTTCATTTTCGCGACGGTCACCGCGATGCCCGGAGCGGCCGGGTACTCCGGCGCCGCGGCATCCTTGAGCGGGAGATCGAGGATGGCCGCAAGTTCGAGCGCGATGCCGAGAGGCGTCGCGCAGTCGGCCGCACGGTTCGGCAGCACTTTTATGTCGAGCAGATCGCCCTCGACGCTCTCGATCTCGAACGCATGGAACGTAAACGCGTCCGCGATCTCCGTTACACTCGGCAGAGGCTTCTCGAAATATCGCTGCAACTCTTCGCGGGATATCTTCATATCTTTTTTTCGTCGAATCCGTACACGAAACGGACGTCGCCTGAATGGAAGAGCCGCACGTCGGGAACCCCGTGCTTTACCATGATCAGCCGCTCAAGCCCGCCGCCAAACGCGAATCCGGCGACCTTTTCCGGATCGAGTCCGGCATTGCGGATGACATTCGGGTGGAACATGCCCGCGCCGGCAACCTCGAGCCACTTCCCTTCTTTGCCGGGTGCTTCGAACCACACGTCCACTTCGACCGACGGCTCGGTGAAGCCGAAGAAGCTCGGGCGGAATCGTACCTTCGCTTCCGGCCCGAGATACTCGCGATAGAAACGCTCGAGCGTGCCTTTCAGGTGCGCGAGCGTCGCGGTGCCTGTCGGGCCGACCGCGAACCCGTCGACCTGATAGAACTGCGCCTCATGCGTCGCGTCGGTCGCCTCGTTGCGGAAGACTTTTCCGGGCATGATGCGGCGCAGCTCGGTGCCGCCCTCCCGCGCGAGCCGTTCGAGCTCGCGAAGCGACACGGAGGTGTCGTGCGTGCGCAACAGGCGGCCCGGCATATCCTTCGCCCAGAAGGTGTCCTGCATGCCGCGCGCGGGATGCTCGGGCGGGATATTCAAGCCCGTAAAGACATGCCACTCGTCTTCAAGCTCGGGACCGTAGGCGATGCCGAATCCCATGCGGCCGAAGATGTCCGCTATCTCGCGGATAGCGATAGAGACGGGGTGTAAACGCCCTTCTTGCTGCGAAGCGGGAGACATGCGGAAAGGATAACAAAATGCTATGCTCTGCGCTATGAACCCCGAGGTGCTGACCTATCCCTTCCTCTTTATCGCGGTATTCTTCGAGTCGTTCGTCCTGGTAACGCTCCTCTCGGAACCCGCGCGCTCTGCGCGTGCCCGAACGCGCGGCACCGCGACCCCCCGCGTCGCTATCATCGTGCCCTGCTACAACGAAGCGGACACCATCGCCGCAACCTGCGATTCGCTGCTTGCGCTCGACTACCCGAAAGAGAAGCTCGAGATACTCCTCGTCAATGACGGCTCTACTGACGCGACGCCGGAGGCGATGGCGCGCTATGCGCGCTATCCGCAGGTACGCATCATCCATAAAGAGAACGGCGGCAAGCATACCGCGCTCAACAGGGGCAT
>JAJXUQ010000064.1 GCA_021782685.1 bacterium | reverse complement strand
GCTTGTCTGGGGTTCCTGGTGCGCGGATGACGTTTCGAACATCGTGATCGGCAAGGTGTCGTAGTGCACGGAGCCGAATGAGTTCTCGTTTGTCGTCCAGGTGATAGTTACGGCTGCCGTCGTCGTCGCGACGTGCACATTGCTGATAGAAGGAGCGTTCACATCGACGGTCTCCCCGCTCGCGATGAGCTGGTTGAGTTTCGCGAGCGTAAGCGGTCCGACCACGCCGACCGGCGGCAAGCCGTACCCTATCTGGAATTGCGTGACCGCATCCCGGGTGAGCGGACCGTAGTAGCCGGTCACGAGGCCGGCAGGATAGACGGCTGCGCTCGTGGCAAGCAGCGTCTGGAGCGTTTTCACATCCGCGCCGGACGAGCCGAACGCGAGCTCGTTGCCGATCAGCGTGGGCGTCGTCGTCGACTGCGCATGGGCGATGAACGCGAAGGATGCGGCTCCGCCGATGAGCGCGAGGGTCGTTCCGAGCGCCCAGTGCAGAAGAACCGGGGAAGATCTGGTGGTGTTCACGGTGTTCATGGGTGGTGTTATCTCATTATGATGTCGGCTAATAAAGCGACCTGTCCGTACAGACGCGCGATATCCGGCGCTCTTACGTGCTTCGCGCTTTTGTGTAAGCGTTCGGAAGAACGTCCGTCTGCTAAAGATGAATGAATTCATGAATCATTCATGCAGGTTCCGCTTAACTATAGACAGAATCGCTAATTAAATTAAATAAAACGCTATGCGCATACTTATAGTCGAAGACGAACCGAAACTCGCACAGGTGATCGCCCGCGGACTCGCTGCGAAAGGTTACGCGACCGACATACTGGACGACGGCGAAAAGGCGCTCACCCGCATCTCGCTCCACCATAAGGACTATGATCTTGTCCTGCTCGACCTCATGCTCCCTTCCCTCGACGGCTATGCTATCTGCCGCGAGGTGCGCTCGCGCGATATAGTCCTTCCGATCCTGGTACTCACCGCGCGCGCCGATACCGATACGAAAGTGGAGCTCCTGCTTGCCGGCGCGGACGACTACCTCGTGAAGCCGTTCGCCTTCGAGGAGCTCCTTGCGCGCATCCATGCGCTCTTGCGCCGTCCGGCAAACGCGCTGCCCGAGACGCTGACGGTTGCCGATCTCGAACTTTCTCCCGCCGAGCACGCCGCGTGGCGCGGCGGGAAGCCGCTTGCGCTCACGCTCAAGGAATTCGGGCTTCTCGAGTATTTCCTCCGGCACCCGAACGAAGTCGTCAACCGCGAGGATCTGCTCGCGCATCTGTGGGACTTCAATTACGAATCCTTTAGCAATGTCATCGATGTCCATGTCAAAAATCTTAGAAGGAAACTGGGTGCGGCAGGCGATACCGGCATACTGGAAACGGTTCGCGGCATCGGTTACCGGCTTCGCGTATAGGTATCGAGACGACTTCTTCGTCCGCACCGAAGTCAATATCATCGCGCTGCAGATGCTGTACGCGCTGCTCATCCTCGCGTTCTCGGTGGGTGCGCTGCTCATCCTCTACCATGACATCGTAAGCGGCGTGGTGGCAGTGATCACTACCGCGCTCACCTCGAACTCCGCGCCGCTCTCGCCCTCGCTCGTGACCGCGCAATTCGAAGCGGCGCGGACGCGGCAGATCTTCGGCATCATCGCGCTCATCGTGGGCATCGCGGGCATCTTCGGTTATCTCGTCGCCCGCTTCGCGCTCGCGCCCGCGCGAAACGCGCTCGCGGCGCAGAAACAGTTCATCGGCAACATAGCGCACGAGCTGCGCACGCCGATCTCCATCATCAAGACCAATACCGAGGTACGACTGCTTGAGAACGACCTCGCCGCCGAGTCACGCAAGATACATGAGAGCAACCTCGAAGAGCTCGATCGGATCTCGGGCATCATCAATAACCTCCTTTCCCTCAATGCGCTCATCAAGCCGGAACGAATCCCGTTCGACAACGTCGATCTCGGGAAAGTCGTGCGCCATACCGTGGATAAGCTTGCCGCGCTCACGCACCGGAAGCCGGTCCGCATACGCGTGCGGACCGCGAAAGAACGCGTAGTCTGGGGCAACGCGACGGCGCTTGAGCAGGTGACGATGAACGTCGTGAAGAATGCGATCAGCCATACGAGATCGGGCGAGATACTCATTACGGTCGGCGAAGACGCGCGCAACGAGATCGAACTCAGCGTGCGCGATACGGGCTCCGGCATCGCGCGCAGCGACCTCTTCCGCATCTTCGAGCCCTTCTACCGCGGCGACAAGGCGCGCACCAGAGCGGGCGGCGCAGGCTCCGGACTCGGGCTTTCGATCGTGAACGAGCTCGTGAAGCTGCATCACGGGCGCATAAGCATCCAGAGCGCGGTCGGCAAAGGAACGACCGTCACCATAGCGCTACCGCGGGGCAAGCGCGTCCGCAAGACTGAACCGCCCGAAACGGTTTTCAATGAGGTGCTCGCGGATTTCTCGGGCGGCAAGACGCGCGCGTGATCCGTTGTTCATATTCGTTTCACTGCCCTTCCGATAGGATGCGACGGTGTACGGGAACGGAAGGACCAGAGACGGGAGGTCTTTAACCGCTTAAGCATGAGACACGTATGCGAAGCAGGGACAGGGATACGGGCGCGTTCTTTCTCTTCCTTCGGAAGCTGAACGCGTAATCGGGGAGGGCGCGTCGCCGAAAGCGCCGCGCCCTCCCC
>JAJXUQ010000063.1 GCA_021782685.1 bacterium | reverse complement strand
CAGCGCGAAAGGCTATTCGTTTATGGAGCACGGCGGCATGTGGGCTGACGCGCTCATCGTAACGCCGCTTCTCGCGTACCTGATGGCGAGCTACAAGTTCGCCTACGCTTCGACAGGAAGCATGACATTCCTCGGAGCAGTATCCGCACTGTGGATACTGCTCGCGACAAAGGTATACGCTCCGGCGGGCGCGGAAATGCCGGAAGCGCATGCGCATGACGGGTATGTCACGGTCGCCGGCTGGCTCCATGTCTTGTATGCCGCAGTGGCGACGTGGATTGTCGCGCTGGTGTACGTTCCGAACATGGCGGAACCGCCAATCTCCAGTACGGACGTCATCATCACATCGGTCGCGCTGTCGTTCTGGGCGTATTTCGGAGTCGCAAAATTCAGCAACTACTGGGTTTTCGATACGTCCGCAAAGATACAGGTCGGAAGCGAGCTCGCGCTTATCTGGAGTCTTACTGCATGGCGTCTCTGGTAATAGCCGGTCCGTAGTCGCGCCGCGCAAGCAGCACTATCGCTTGCGCGGCTTTTCTTTTTAACGTTTAATACCATTAAGTGTCCGCACACGTATGAGAATCAGTTTCATCATTCCGGCATATAACGAAGAACAGCGTCTGCCCGCATGCCTCGAGGCGGTGGAACGCGAGCTTCATCGAACGCCTTCCGACGCGGAGGTCATCGTCGTTAACAACGCGAGCACCGACCGCACAGGCGAGCTCGCGCGCGGTTATCCGTGGGTGCGCGTGGTCGATGAGCCGAAGAAAGGGCTCGTACGCGCGCGCCATGCGGGGCTCATGGCGGCCACCGGCGAGCTCATCGCGAACATCGATTCCGATACGATGCTGCCGGAAGGGTGGCTCGCTACCGTACTTAGAGAATTCGCGCGCGACGAGAAGCTCGCGGCGCTCAGCGGACCTTTCATTTACTACGACCTGCCGCCGCTCCAGCGCGCTTCGGTGCGCGTCTTTTACTTTTTCGGCTACCTTTCGCACCTCGTGAATCATCATATCTTCCGTGCGGGCGCGATGCTGCAGGGCGGCAACTTCATCGTGCGCCGGACGCACCTTGAGCAGGCCGGCGGATTCGACACCTCGATCGAATTCTACGGCGAGGACACCGACGTAGCGCGGCGGGTGAGCAAGGTAGGGAAGGTGAAATGGACCTTCCGGCTGCCGATGTACGCTTCGGGCCGGCGGCTCGCGCACGAAGGAGTCATCATGACCGGGTTGCGTTATGCCGGGAACTATCTGCATACGCTTCTGCGCGGCCGGCCGCTTACGAAGACCTATACCGATATCCGCGAAGACGTTGTCTAGGAAGCGGCTGTTTGCTAGTATCGGAAACAGCATTATGCAGAAGAAAAAACCGGCGCGACCGGAAGGAGTGATCGTGAAGCGTTCGACCGCCGGTCTCGGCCTTTTCGCCGCGCGTCCGTTCAAGAAAGGCGAGCGTATCATCGAGTACTTCGGTCGGACGATATCTACCGCCGAAGCCTATACGAGCCGCAGCAAATATCTTTTCGAGGTGAGTTCCCGTAAGACGATCGACGGCACGACGCGCGAGAACACCGCGCGGTACATAAACCACTCGTGTCGTCCCAATTGCGAGCCGGAGATAGAACGCGGCCGCATTTTTATAGACGCTCTCCGGAACATCAAGGCGGGGGAGGAGCTTTCTTACGATTACGGTGAGGAGTATTTCGACGAACATATCAAGCCGTACGGCTGCCGCTGCGTGAAGTGCCGCGCATAATCACAAGTATGGAAATACGCCAACAGGATTCTTTCACCTACAGGGATCTCTTGAAGAAAGAGCGGCTTCTTTCCTTCGCGACCGCGCTCGTGCTGCTTGGCATCGCTTTCGTGTTCGAACACTTCGCCTCCGTCTATGCGCTCGCGTATTCGATGCGCCCCACGTCCGTGTACGTGGGAGATATCCTCCTCGACAATATCCCGGTCGTCAATCTGAACTTCATCATCGTGGAAGGCGCACTGTTCAGCATCGTCGCAGGGACGCTCTTCGTGTTTTCGAAACCGCGCTACATCCTTTTCACCCTCAAGGCCGTAGCGCTCTTCATCATGATCCGGGCTTTCTTTACTTCTCTTACTCACATAGGCATCTATCCGGGCCATATCGATCCGGGCGCGGGATTCCTCGACGGCATCTATACGTATCTTGATTTCCAAACCGGATTTTTCTTCTCCGGACATACGGGCCTGCCGTTCCTCATGGCGCTCATCTTCTGGGAGGATAAGCGCGCCCGCGTCGTGCTCCTGTCGCTCTCTCTCATCTTCGCTGTCGGCGTACTATTGGCGCATGTCCACTATTCGATTGACGTGTTTGCGGCGCCTTTCATGGCCTACGGCATATTCACGATCGCGAAAAAATTCTTCCCCCGCGATTACGCGCTCATCGATCCCGGACCCGTGGTGTAGCGCGAAGACTATTGCAATTTCTATTTTTGTGGTATAATAGATCCGCGCATGGGCAAAAACCAGCCATTACCACAGAAAAAAGCCGCTGCGGTTTCGCCAAAGCGGCGCTCCTCGTCTCTCGCGTCTTTCTTCGACCGGCTGCGCAGTTTCAAGAGCGAAGACTGGTCGCGTATCCAGAAAACGCAAGTCCTCTCGCTTTTTAAGCGCATGTCTCGTAAAGTGCCGGCATACCGCCGTTTCCTTAAAGCTAACGGGATACAAGGCGATCATGTTCGGACGACGAGGGAACTCGTCGTCGTCCCGTCAATTTCAA
>JAJXUQ010000062.1 GCA_021782685.1 bacterium | reverse complement strand
CGGGGATGATACCAGATTATTGCGCGCGCGAGGTCGCGAGCCGCTGCAGTATCTCGGTGAATGCCGCCGTGTCGCGCGCGATGACGAGCGTCGTCTGATTCCAATAGCCGTACACGATGATGCTTTTGCCTGAAGCGGAACGGTAGACGCGCACGTCATGATTGGCGATAACTTCATCATGGAATTTCTGTTGCGCGCTCTGCACGGCCGCCGCGACGGTCGTTGTCGCAGCGGTCGTCGAGGCTTCCGAAGAAGGGAGCGGCGGGAAGAGCGCGGAAAGATCGCTCGGCATCGTCGGCTCCCACGAAAGCATGCCGGCGAACGTGTCGCGATAGGAGGCGACGGAAAGGATGAAGAACGGGCTCTGGCTGTCGCCTTCGTTTATGACGCCCGCCATGCCGCCGGCGTTCACGTTACGAAGCAGGATGTCGGGTGCCGGAAGATCGAGCGCGAGGAATACGTTGTTATTTTCCGTCGTCGTCGCGTTCATGAGGTAGAGGAACCGGATGGAGCCGCGCGCGAGCGGACGCGCTACCGACTGCTCGATGGTTTTCAGCAAAACGGAACCCGTACCGGAAACCTGTTCGCGTTCATCGACGAATATCGGCGCCGTGACGGCCGGCGCGACGATGACCGGTCCCGAGTTGGCGAGATAGCGCGTATAGGCAATGTAAACGCCTCCCCCTCCCAAGAGGAGCAGCACGACGCCGATGAGGATATAGCGGCCGCCGTGTGAAGCCGGTGAAGGCGGCGGAGCTATCGGCCCTGCATCCTGTTCGGCTGCGAGCACTGTTATAGCCGAAGCGCGCGTCTCTTTCAGTCGGTCCGAAAAATCGCTCTCGTAGGTCTGCAGCGGCGTCGGCCTTACCGGCTCTTCATGCGGCGCGACCGGAAGCGGTTCCGGTAGAGGCTCGGGTTCAGGTTCCGGAGCCGGAGGGGGTGGCGGAGGTGGCGGTGGCGGAGGTGGAGGCGGGGGCGGAGTTTTGCTTTTTATCGGGACTCGTACCGGAGCGGGGGGCGGCGCCTTGACAGGAGGTTCGGCTGGAGGCGGATTGTCCTCCGCAAGCGGGGCAAGATTAGGGATGTCGCCCTTTTTAAGGGCCGCCATGTCGCTTTCAAATGTGCGGATATATTTCTTCGGCCGTTCTCCGTCCGAAGCAATATCAACATCTGGTACGGGCGCGTTCGTGTTCATTCGCTGTCTATGATACCGCATGCGGCACGGCGCACGGAGACTTATCCGCGCGAAGCCGAGATGGTGAACTTATGCGGATCATCGCACAGGTCGGTGAATGCGTGCGCCGCCTCCTTGAGCTTGCTCGAGGAAGATTTCCCAAAAGAGATGACTTCCACCTGGCATCCTTCGTTCATATCGAGATACTGGATGAGCGGGATGAAATCGCCGTCTCCGGTCACGAGGACGACCGTATCGAGCTTGGGAGCAAGCTTGACCGCATCGATGGCAAGCCCGACATCCCAGTCGGCTTTCTTCGCGCCATCGGCGAATATCTGCAGATCTTTCACTTTCGTCTCTATGCCCATCTTCGTGAGCGCCTCGAAGAAGTTCTTTTCCTCGCCGCTTTCGGTGGAGATGACGTACGCGATAGCGCGCACGAGAGTACGGCCGCCGACGGCCTCTTCAAGGATCTTCCCGAAGTTGACGCGAGCTTTATAGAGGTGTTTTGCGCTATGGTAGAGGTTTTGCGTGTCAATGAATACTCCTACGCGCTGCGCCGGATGTTTGATAACTGCCATAAAAATAAACGCTTATGAAAACGCATGATAATAAAACGCTCTCCCAGTGTACCATTTCCGCTCCCGCCCTCAGGGGCTTTGCAGGCCTATTTCTTGAGACCGAGTTTCTTGATAAGCGCGTTGTAGCGGCGCTTGTCGTTGGTCTCAAGGTAGCGCAGGTGCGCGCGGCGATCGGCGACCATCTGGAGAAGGCCGCGGCGAGAGTGGAAATCCTTAGGATTTTTCTTAAGGTGCTTGGCAAGTTCGTCGATCTGCTTCGAAAGAAGCGCGACCTGCACATCCGGCGAACCGGTGTCCGTATCGTGCCGGGCGGCGTTCTTTATGATTATCGACTTTTTCTTCGTGGTAAGCATGAGTGCGCTCACCCTACCACGCCTTGCCTGAAGATGCAAGGTCGTCATAACGGGCCTTTTCTGCGCACAATATGAGCGCGTTATACTCTTTATTATGGATGCGGAAACTGCAAAACGCCAGTTCCTCGAGTATATCGAGATAGAACGCGGGCGCGCGGTGAAGACCGTCGAGAATTATGACCGCTATCTCACGCGCTACTTCGAGCAGATGAAGATCGCGAGCGTGAGCGACATCACCGAGCAAAACGTGCGCGAGTTCCGCCTCTGGCTCAACCGCCAACCGGGCACCGGCCGCGACGCGATGAAGCGCCGCACGCAGAATTACTACATGATCGCGCTTCGCGCTTTTCTCAAGTTCCTCCGCAAACGCGATATCGCCGCCATCTCTCCGGAGAAGATAGAGCTCGCGAAGCTTCCGGAGCGCCAGCTCGACCTCATCACCTCCTCCGAGCTCGACCGGCTCATGAGAGCGCCGCGCGAGGCAGCTGCAAAGGAGACCGATCCGCACAAGAAACGCGCATACCTGCGCGATACGGCGATCTTCGAGATGCTCTTCTCCACCGGCCTGCGCGTGAGCGAGCTCTGCTCGCTCGATAGCGACCTCGACCTTTCCCGCGACGAGCTGTCCGTGCGCGGCAAAGGCGAGAAGGTTC
>JAJXUQ010000061.1 GCA_021782685.1 bacterium | reverse complement strand
GATGCGAGCGATGAGCAGGAAACCGATACTCGCGACGGCAAGCGTTCGAGACGTGTTGGTATCAGGGAGGTAGGAACTATTCGTGTAGGTGACACCCCCCTCAACCGTCACCGACGGCGGCAGCGTCGCCTCTACCGGCGATTCATACGAGAGCTTGCCGTGGATCGTCGTCCCCGGTGCGATTGTCACCCGCCCGCCGGCGATGACCTTCACGTTGTCGGCAAAATCACCGGCAAGAGAGACATTATTCCCGTAGATAGTGACCGGACCTGCCGCACCGTTTGTAAGCGTCGTATTCGCCGCGATGATAAACGTACTTCCTCCGACACGACCGGCGTCATGCACGGAGAACCCGAGCGCGAAGAGGTCGCCGGCGACCGGTTGCCCGACGTCGATGCTGCCGGCGGCGGCGCGGAAATCTCCGGCGACCGGAGCCCGGGAACCGACTGAACCGGCAAGGATAAGATCGTCGCCTTCGACAGGAGCCGCCGTTATGACCGAGCCGCCGAACGCCGCAAAATCACCGGCGACCGGAGCCGTAAGGACTACCGACGCTCCAGCGACATACGCGTTTCCGGGAGACGAACTCGCGGCGACGAGCGATTGTCCGGCAGAGAATGTCGCCGGGGCGATTACCGCACGCGCCGCAAACACGCTCGTCGGGAGAAGACACACGGCGAGGAGAGCGAGGAGAGTGCGTCGCATGGCGGGTTGATTATGCTGCGGGCGGCATCGAGAGATGCGGGGGCGGGGTCGGTTCTATCGGTGCGGGCCGGTGCGCACGTTTGTGCATCGACACCGGCTCGATGAGGCTCGCGAAGAGGAGTATGAAGAGCGCTATGACAGCGGATACCGCGCAATAGATGCAGAACGCGCCGATGAAAAACACCTGGAGGATGGTGAAATAGAGCGAGGCGAGGACGCCAAACACGGCAACCCACTGCAGCGCGCGGCGCAAGATCCGATCGAAGAGGACCAGCTCGAGCGCTGCAAGCACGAACAGGATGCCGTAGAAGAAGATGCCGTATTCAGCGAGCGGGACGCCGAAGAGATGGGAGTACGGGCTCGTGGCGACCGTATTGCAGCCGCTCAAATTCTGGATATTGCAGATGAGCGGCGTGCCCGAAAGCTCGTGCTGCGTGAGATACGCTGAGTCTGCGAGGCCGCAGAACGCAAAAACAAGAATGAGCACTACGCCGATACGTTTCATACGCTTAGGATACGCGCCTTACGAGCTCCATGCAAATGCAAAAACACGGAATCCCGCTTCGCGGGATTCCGTGTTTTTCGGCAGCCATGCGCACCGTCGAGATCGGGCGCTCTGCTCGCAAAGAGCGCTCGAAGGCTAGAAGCCGGCCTCATCGAGCGCGCGGAGCTGCTGGTAAGGACGGATGCCCTTACACACTTCACTACGCGCGACGAACGGACTTCTTTCACTGGTCGAGGCGATAGCAGCGACCGGCAGCGGCGACGGCGCTCGCTGGAAGTCGCCGTGGAATTCCCACGAGAGCACGAAACAGGCGTGGAATACGGTGCTCGTCGCGGTCGTCGGGACGCCGACGATCCGCACGAGCCCGCCGCGCGCGACCGCGGCCATATCCGGCATGCGCAGGTCGCTCCCGTCGACGTTCCACAGCGCCCCGTTGAAATCACGGAGTACGAATGAGGCGACGTCAGGCGCGGCCGATACGATATGGCCGCCGAGAAGCCCCTTCCCCGGCGCGAGCCACCAGGAACGCTCTTCCGTGAGGATTGGCCGGTGGAACGGCGCGTAGGCGCCGACCGTCTCTTCGATCAAGCCGCCCCAACCGGTCGCATAGAGCGCCGCGCCGAAGGTGAGCGACGTGAGCACTGCGCCGGCGGCGATGAGGGCGAGCGAGTAGCGATACCCGTGATTCGTGCGGCGGACATTCACGTAACCGAGCGCTATGAAGAGCGCGAGCGCGCCGACCCAGAGGAACGGCGCCGCGTCCAGGAAAAACGCGAGGAAGCTGCCGTGCGTCACGAGCGCGAGGCGCCAATCGACATTCTCGATCTCGAAAAGCATCGCCGAGAACGCGAAGGCGCCGAGCGCGATCGCGACCGCGCCGAGGCCCCAGAAGACGTAGTTCTTGAACACGAACTCCCACCGCGGCCGCGGCGTAAGCTTTTCATCGCTGATGCGCTCGAGCACGCGCTTCGCGAAATGATCGTCATTAAAATGAGAAGTCATGGTGAGGGGGTGCGTTCCGGCAGTAATTCGCGCAGCGCGCGTTTCGCCCGATACAGGAGCGTCGAGACCGTACCGACCGGCACCTCGAGGATATCAGACATTTCGGCGTATGAGCGTTCCTCGAAGAACCGGAGTATGAGCGCATCGCGATAACGCGGTTCAAGCTCGGCGAACGCTCTCCCGAGCGCTTCTTGCGACAATCGGAGTTCCGCGTCGGCCGCGGCGTCCGAAGCATCGTCGCGCAGCTCGGTGATGAGCACCTCTCCTTCTTCCGAAAGGATGACTTGCGGCCGCGAGCGTTTCGCGCGGAAGAAACTCATCGCTTCATTGTGCACGATGCGATACATCCACGACGAGAACGAGAGCGTCGGATCGAAACTGTTGAGATTCTTATACGCTTTCACGAAGGCGTTCTGCAGTATATCCTCGCGATCTTCACGCACGAGGACGCCGAGCCTCTCGAGATACCGCAACAGTTTCGATTCGTACCGCTCGATGATGGGCGCGAACGCTTCCTTGTCTGACAAGGTCCGGCGGACGATCTCTTCATCGGTCATATCGAGCGGCATACGTTCGCCTATTCTACTCTACGCGGCGCGCACGAAGTATGTTTCGCCGGCTCGGAAATCTGCTAGACTGAAACGGTTCACATGCACCATTTCGCTTTCCTGTATCACTTCATCACCGGAGCGGTCGGCAGCTCGGCACTCCTTTCGCTCGCTATCA
>JAJXUQ010000060.1 GCA_021782685.1 bacterium | reverse complement strand
GTTCTGGTGGTTTGGCGGGAGGGTCATACCCGATCTCATTCCGAACTCGGCAGTCAAGCCTCCTAGCGGCGATGGTACTCATCGTTACAGATGGGGAGAGTAGCTAGCCGCCAGAACCGAACACTTGAGCAAAACCGCGCACGAAATGCGCGGTTTTGCTATACTCGGCGCATGTCCTGGGCAGCAAGAAGAAGGCTTTTCATCCTGCTTACGCTCGGTTCGGTCATCGCTGTCTTTCTCGTGATAGCGCTTACCGCGGCTTTTTACAAAGCGCCTTCCTGTGTTGACGGCGTCCAGAATCAAGGGGAAGCCGGTATCGACTGCGGCGGCCCTTGCCCGTATCTCTGCACCGCCGAAGAGCAGTCGCCGACCGTCCTGTTCACGCAGCCGCTCCCGAACGGTTCCGGACGCACCGACATCATCGCCTCGGTCGAAAATAAGAACATCGACGCCGCGGCGCGGAACGTTCCTTATAGCATCATGCTCTACGGCCCCGGCCAATCGTTCCTCAAAGAGATAACCGGCACGCTCGATCTGCCTCCCGGGGCGACGGTACCGGTCTATGTGCCCGGCGCGCTCTATGGCGGGGAGGTCGCGAGCGCTTTTCTCGACATCGCGTCGTCTTCGCCGAAATGGTTTGCGCTCCCTTCCGATCCGCGCATCGTGCCGGCGGTAGGGGCTACGAACATCGGCGGCACTGCGTCTGCGCCCCGTATCGAGGCGGTCCTTACGAATCCGAGCGTCACCATGCTGACCGACGTGCTTGTGATCATCCTCGTGCGCGGTACGAACGGGAATGTCATCGCGGCGTCGCAGACCGTCGTGCCGGCTCTCCCCGCGCAAGGGAGGGGGATCGCGACCTTTACCTGGAACAGCGCATTTTCCGATACTCCCGCTTCGATAGAGGTCGTACCGGTAGTGCCGCTTCCGCCGTACCCCTAGTATGACCGGTGCGTTCCACAGCCGTCCGCGTCTCTTCTTCGACTGGACGCTCCTTCTTCCGGCACTCACGCTCTCGTTCCTGGGCATTCTCACCATGAGCACCTTCGGGCAGGGGGCGTCGCTTGCGCCGCGCCAGCTTCTCTGGCTTGTCCTTGCGACGATCGTCTCCATCGGCATCTCGACGTTCGACATGCGCTTCATCCGCCGGACATCCGTCGTCATGACGCTCTACGCGCTTTCGTTCGTGCTCCTCGCGCTCGTGCTGCTTATCGCGCATCCGGTCCTCGGCGCGCGCGCATGGTTCTCGCTCGGCCCCGTCTCTTTCCAGCCGGCCGATCTCGCGAAGCTCGCGATCATCGCGCTGCTTGCGAAATATCTCTCGCGCCGGCATGTCGAGATCGGAGATTTCCGCCACATCCTTGTTTCAGGTGCGTATGCGCTTACGCTCATGCTGCTCATCCTTGTCGAGCCGGATATGGGGAACGCCATCATATTCGGCAGCATCTGGCTCGGAATGATGCTCGTCTCCGGTATCTCGAAGAAGCATCTGGCCATTCTCGGGCTCATCGGTCTTATCGCGGCCGCGGCGCTGTGGTTCGGGGGATTGAAGCCGTATCAGCGCGCGCGCATCGTTTCGTTCGTGAATCCGGCCGCCGATATCCATGGTGCCGGTTACAACGCGTATCAGGCGAAGATTGCCGCCGGCTCGGGCGGACTCCTCGGCAAAGGCATCGGCTACGGCACGCAATCGAAGCTTCGTTTCCTTCCGGAATACCAGACGGACTTCATTTTCGCCGCGTTCGCCGAAGAGTGGGGATTCGTAGGCGTCGTGCTCCTTCTCGCTACCTACGCGCTTCTTTTCGCGCGACTCGTGCAGATCGCTCGCGCCGCCGCGACCAATTTCGATGCGTTCTTCACGCTCGGCGTACTCATCCTCTTCGCGGCGCATGTCACGATACACGCGGGCATCAGTCTCGGGCTCCTGCCGGTGACCGGGACGACGATACCGTTCATGAGCTCGGGCGGCTCGCATCTCGTGCTCGAGTTTGCCCTGCTCGGGATCGTCGCTTCTCTTGCGCGCTACGGCCGCGGTGCGGTGCGCGACACGAGCGCGAACGAGTATCTTGGCGGCTAGCGATACGCCAAGGCGGTCTTCCTAAGCATCGCTTCCTCGGAGAAGTCGCGAATGACGCGGGCATGAAGCGCGTTCCCAGCCCGCGCGCGCAGTAGGGTGTCGTTCTCAATGCGCAGCAAGGCCTCGGCGAGCGGTTCGGCTTCTCCGGCGGGGACGAGAAGCCCCGAGACGCCGTCCTCGACTATTTCCGGCACCGCTCCGACGCGCGTCGCGATGACCGGAAGCCTCGCCATGCCGGCCTCGAGGATGGCGAAAGGGAGGCCCTCTTTCCGCGAGGGGAGCACGAATACGTCGGCGGCACTCAAGAGTTCGCGCGCGTTCGGGACGAATCCGGCAAAGAATACGCGATCTGCACATCCGTTCGTTCGTGCGAGCTCGGAAAGTCCGGCGCGCGACTGCCCGTCGTTTATGAGGACGAGCGCGGCATGCGGCATCTCTCGCGCCGCTTCCGCAAAGGCGCGGATGAGCGTATCCAGCCCTTTATTCGGATGCAACTCGGAGAGCGTGAGGAACCAGAACGGGAATCCGGAGGCGCTCTCCGCGCGCGCGGAGAGCGCCGCGCGCGCCTCGCTTCGCGGAAGGAGCGGGAAAGGGCTGATGCCGTTCGGCACCATCACCATGTTCTGCCGCGAAAAGAACACCGGAGCATGCCGCATATCGTCTTCCGACACGATGATGACCCGATGAGAGAGCAGGGCAGTGAGCCACGAGAGGACCCAGATGACGCCGCGTTCGTGCAAAGGACGCGGCTCGCGATGGGCGAAACCGTGCGCGGTGAACACGATCCTGCGTATGCCGCTGAGGCGTCCGGCGAGCGCGCCGAGTCCGCCGGCCTTCGAGCTGTTCAGGTGGAGCACGTCCGGCTTCTCGGTGCGCAGCACGCGGAGCAGCTCGAAGAAGGCGGAATACTCGCGCGCGACGCTCACGTCGCGCGCGAAAGACTTGAGGAAGATCGTCCGCACCCCGGC
>JAJXUQ010000059.1 GCA_021782685.1 bacterium | reverse complement strand
GTAGAAACTCATCGATCGAGACGCTCCCGAGGAAACAGACGCCCTGACTGTCCTTCTTTTCGGCAACGGGGAGGTTGAACCGTCTCGCCGCCGCCCGCACGTTTTCCTTTCTCATCTTCCCTACCGGAAAGAGCGTCTTCTCGAAGATCGCGCGCGGGACCGCCCAGAGGAAATACCGCTGGTCTTTTTCACCGGTGAGATAGTGCCCCGTTGCGATATAGTCGGCACCGGACGCCATTGCAAAGCGGTAGAATGCGCCGAATTTCACCTCTTTATTGCACATGCTGTCCGGATTCGGCGTCCTGCCGGCGCGATATTCCGCAAGCAGATAGTCGATAACGCTCGTCTTATATTCGACGCTGGCGTCGAGCGTGCGGAAAGGGATATGCAGCCGCGCCGCCACGCGCATCGCGTCGCGCCGCTCTGCCGCCCACGTACAGAGCATCCCGCGCGGATACCATCCCTTGATGAACACGCCGGTTACTTCCGCGCCGGCACGTTTCAAGAGCGCCGCCGATACGGCCGAATCGACTCCGCCCGAGAGTCCGACGAATACCCTTTTCCCGCGTATCTCCATCGGCACATTCTACTATCAACCCGCCGGACAGCTAAAGGTATCTCTTGAGATTCGCCTGATGGCCGGCGTAGGTCGTCGCGTAGTGCATACGGCCGTCCGCGCCGGTGAGGTAGTAAAGGTAGTCCGTTTTCGCAGGGTCTGCAGCGGCCTCGAGAGAATCGAGACCGGGATTATCGATCGGACCCGGCGGAAGTCCGGTGTGCAGATAAGTGTTGTAGGGCGAGTCCGTCTTGAGGTCCGTAAGCGAAGGCGAGTAGGTGTCGCGGTTATAAATGTACCCGAAGACTGCGTCGACCTGGAGCGGCATGCCGCGCAGGATGCGATTCCACAGGATTCCGGCGACGACGCGCTTGTCCGTGGGAGCGCGGGCCTCCTTCTCGACGAGGGATGCCATGATGACGATGTCGGAAAGCGTGTGGCCGGACGCAGCGATTTCCGGCGACAGGGCCGCTGTCTTTGCGGCGAAGTTCGCGCGCATGAGCGCGACAATCGATGCTGCATCGGAAGACGGGGGGAGGAAATACGTATCAGGGAAGAGATATCCTTCATACGGCTGCGCGACACGGCGGAAGTCCGCTTCGGATATGTCCGGAAATGCGTACGCGATACGGGCCGCCATATCGCGTACGGTCGCGCCTTCGACGAAAGTGAGCCGTACCGGCGGAAGCCCGTAATCGCCCGTGACGATCCTCCGGAGAACAACGAACAGGTTTTCGGGAGTGTCGAAGCCGTACATGCCTGCCTGCACGCTGTTCTCCTCTCCCGAAACGCGCAGGAGAGCGCGCAGGAGCGCGGGGTGTGCAATGACGTGCGCCTCTGCAAGCTCCTGCGCGACTTTCGCCGCGGATGCGCCTTGAGCGATGACGACATTCCCCGGGGAGAACCCCGCGGGAGCGGCGGTAAAGAAGTGCCAGCCGCCAAAAGAAAGAAGGGCGACGAACATGATGACCGCATACCACCGCGCGTGACCACGCAGGAGAAGTGCAAGATTAGGAAAGGCCTCCGAAGAAAACCGTTTGAAGGAAACCATGGATCAGGTCGGCAGATTTGCGGGAGCCTCGCTGGTCGCCGACTGGATGCGCGTAAGGTTCGGCGTACTGACTGCACGCGAAGGGATATGGAAGATGGTTGCGATCTCTTCGGTGCTCATGACCATCGTTCCGCTCTTGAACGGATCGTGGAAAAACTGGCGACGCCGATATGCCTCAATGAACCAGCTGCGGTACTTGTCCTTAAGCTTGCTGACGCCGACCTCCCATGGATAGTCGTCGAACTCGGTCATCCAGCCGGAGGGCTTGAAACTATTCCATCCTTCCGAGGAAAACTGCTTGAAGATGCCGGTCAGGCCGCTAATGACGATGGGGTCGAATTTTTCCGGTTGCGATAGGTACGCGCCGCGAACGCCGACATCAAAACCGAGTTTCGAGACATTGCGCTCGATGGCAGCCATTTTTTCCGACTGGCCTTTTGTCGGATTAGGGAATCCTTCGGTTTCGCGCATCTCCCCGGTAAATATGTCCTTGTATTTCACTTTACCGACGGTCTCCGCGCGGATTTGCTGCACGAGCTCTTTCGCCTCGTCTTTCCACGTATACGTCTTACCGCTGGCATTGAGCTTGTTGTATTTTTCTCCTTTGTGGACGCGGATGACGAGCTGGAGCCAGAGGTACTCGCCCTTCCCCATCGAACCCATGAACTCAACCAGGTTGGCGAGCGGATCGACTTGCTCCGGCTCTTTTTGCACCTTATCGAGTCCGTATTCGACATACGTCTTAATGGGCAGAGGATCCTTGTCCGTAAGCGCGAAATCGCACCCCCAAATTGCCCATTCCTCAGGCCGCGCGCTGAGCAGACGGGTGTAATCGAGCGCCTCGACTATCTGTACGCCCGGATACTGCGCGTACATCTGGGCTTCGATAAGCCGGCGGAATCCGGCGCGCGTCCATATGAAAAAATGCACCTGGCCTTCTAACGAAGCTATCTCGAGAGACCACCACGGACGCACCGCGCCGGCTATGTATCTCTTGTACCACGTCGCTTCCCCCGGAGAGTGGTGCATGCCTGCAAGGACCGTTTCCATCGCGAGCGGAGTCTTCTCAAGGCCGCGCGGCGGCTTGATTTCAAGGAGTATGTAGTTTTGCTTCGCGATGAACTCCGAACGTTTGAGAACGACCCAGAGCGTCCATGCGCTTCCGATAAGCAGGATGGGCAGCCAGAGGGGAGCGATGGAAAAAGCTATGGAGAGCGCGGACAAAACCTCTCTCGGCATGAAGACGAACGAGGTCATAAGAAGCGAGAGGCCAAGCGCGAGAATCGGCCATGGCATAATGCGGAGGCCGAGCTTGGCTTTGAGCTTCTTCATCTGCTCATCCATAACCTAGATAGTATAGCAATAAATACGGCGCCGAATGGCGCCGAATTACACCACCGTATAACGGCCGTCCTTCATTCGTTTGAAATAGTGCGAATCGTTAAGGTTGACGAGGATGGTGTTATCTTTGACGAAACGTACGCGCTTGACCTGCCTGATGATATCCTCCTTTTTCAAAGGT
>JAJXUQ010000058.1 GCA_021782685.1 bacterium | reverse complement strand
CCACGGCTCTTTTATGTACGCTATGTTGCCATGTTCGGGGAATTTCGCCGGCGTATAGACGGTTTCCTGCTTGCCGTCCGTGCTCGAGACCACGTAGGAAATGGTCGGCATGGTGACGATAAGCGAAAGATTGAACTCGCGCTTCAGACGTTCAGTGATTATCTCGAGATGCAGGAGGCCGAGGAAGCCGCAACGGAACCCCCTTCCGAGCACCCCCGACGATTCCTCTTCGAAGGAGAGCGACGAGTCGGAGAGCCGCAGCCGCTCAAGCGATTGGCGCAAAAGAGGGAGATCGTCCTGACTCTCGGGGTAGACCGAGGCCCAGACGACCGGCCGCGGGCGCACGAATCCCGGAAGCGGCGGTAGGACGCCTTTCGCGAGCCCGATGGTATCGCCGACGGCGACGACGCCCGCCTCCTTCACACCCGTGACGATGTAGCCGATCTCGCCTGCCGAAAGAGCATCGGTCGGCGTCTCCTCGGGGGTGAAGACCCCGACCTCAAGTGCAGTGAATTCTTTTCCGGCCGCACAGAAGCGGAGTGATTGCCCTTTCTTGAAGGTGCCGTTGAATACGCGCAGGTACACCGCGACACCGCGATGCGTCGAGTAGGAAAAGTCGAAGATGAGGCCCTGCGGTTCTTCGCCGAGACCGACCGCGGAATCCTTCGGCGGCGGTATGCGCCGTACGATCGCTTCAAGAAGATCGTCGACGCCGGCCCCCGTCCTTCCCGACACCGCGAGCACTTCCGCGGGCGGTATCTGCAGAAGCTTCGCGAGTTCGGCGGTAACCTCGTCAACGCGCGCTGCGGGGGCGTCGATTTTTGAAACCACCGGAATGATAGTGCAACCCTCCATGCGCGCCGCCGCGAGCGTCGTCAAGGTCTGCGCCTGTACGCCCTGCGTCGAATCGACGAGAAGGAGCACTCCTTCCACCGCCGTGAGCGCGCGCGAGACTTCGTAGGAGAAGTCGATATGCCCGGGAGTATCGATGAGATTGAGTATGTAATCGCCATACCGCATCCGGACAGGCTGCATCTTGATGGTAATGCCCCGTTCGCGCTCGAGATCCATGCGATCGAGCACCTGGTCGCGCATCAAACGCGAGGGGATCGTTCCGGTGCGCTCGAGCAAGCGGTCGGCCAAGGTCGACTTGCCGTGGTCGACATGCGCGATAATGGAAAAGTTACGAATGTGTTCTTGGTTCACGGTTGTGCGGGCTCCTCGGCCGACGGCGCGAGGACGGTAGCGCGTCTGCTGCGCGAATGTACGAGCCGCGTGACGGCCTGCACCATGACGCGGAATTCTTCATTCTTCAGAAGGAAAAGCGTGAGCGCGGCGGCGGCAAGGCCTATCGTACCGGCAATGAGCCCCTGCGTGAAGACAGCCGCGAGCGTCGTAAGGGGAGCGATGCCGCCTTCAAGGGCGAGCACGGCATAGGTTGCCGCGCCGCCCACGAGCGCGGCGGCAGAGCCGTCTACGAACGGCCGCGCGAGCATTCGGGCGAGACTGGGAGCGACGCCTTTCAGCGCAAACAAGGAGAGGGCCGCGAGAAAGATCTGTCCGAGCGTCGCCGCAAGCGCGAGGAGCAGGATAGGCGTTTCAGAGATACCGCCGACTTTCAGGAAAGACGCGAGCGGAGCGGACAGGTCTATGGAGGGCAGCGAGAGAAAGACCAGAGCGAGAGCGACCGTCAACGCGCCGCCGGCGATCTGGTAGAAGAGCGGCCACCACGACTGCCGCGCCGCATAGAGCGCCCGAGAGAAGAGGAGCACGAGCCCCTGCGCGGCGAGACCGACCGCGAGCACGGCGAGAAGCGCGGCCGTGAGGCGCGTCGCCTGCCAGTCAAACGCGCCCGTTCCGAGAATGACGCGCACGATATGTGCGCGAAGCACCGCGATAAGGCCGATACATACGATTGACCACAGGATGATGTGCCGGGCGCTTGCCGAGAGGATACGAGTGAATTCGTCACGCTTCTCAAGCGCCGATGCCTCGGAAAGCGCCGGGAATGCCGCGACGGCATACGAAGAGCCGATGAGGGCGAGCGGGACCGCCTCGAGATTACCCGCGAGAGTGAAGACCGAGACCGCGCCCGTACCGATCCGCGAGGCGAACGCGGTCAGAAAAAGCGCCGTGATCGAACCCATGCCGAGCGCCAGCGAGCGCGGGACGGAGTCCCGCACGACCGGTATCATCACTCTCATGCTCGGGATGCGGAAAGACGGGAGCACGCCCGCCCGTATCACGACCGGGATATTCACCGCAAGATACGCGACTGCGCCGATGACGACGCCGATGCCGATGCCCGGGAGCCCCCAGAGCGGGTAGAGGATGACTGCGCCGAAAATGATCCCGAGGTTGTAGAGGACGGGCGAAAGCGCGAAGAGTACGAAGCGGCGATGCACCTGAGTCACGCTTGCGAGCACGCCCGAGAGCCCGAGCAGGATGGGCTGGAGGAGCAGGATGCGCGCGAGCAGCACGAATCCGGCTTGGTGCTGCGACGCAACGAAGTTCGGATAGAGGAATGAGAGGAATTGCGGCATAAAGAAGGCGATCGCCAGACAAAGAGCGCCGCCGACACCGAACAGGAATGTCGCCGACTCGGAAAGGAGCTTCCGGGTCGTCTCCTTATCGGCTCCCGTGATCCGCGGGATGATGACGTAGGCGCTCACGAGCGAGGAAACGAGCGCGAAGACGAGATCCGGCACGCGGAATGCCGCATAGTAGAGATCGAGAACCGGCCCTGCGCCGAAGGTGTGCGCGAAGGTACGGTCGCGCAGGAGAGCGAGGATCTGCGAAGCAAGCGTGAGTACCGCAAGAAGATACGCGGCCTGGTGCAGGCCGCGTATCGGCGCCGCGATGCGCTCGAAAATCTTCCGAACCATTTGCCTATTCTACGCTATGTTTCATTGCCAAGCGAGCGCGCGACGAGGAACCCCTCGCGAGAGCAGAGCGCCCGACAGCTCACTTTACCGGGGTCGAGGAGGCCGAAAGAAAGTCCGTCGGGAACGGATCCTTCCCTGCCGCAAGCGCTGCCAGTTGCGGAGCGACCGCGTTTGCGTTGTCGCTCGAAAGCGCCGAAATCGCTCGCATCTGCGCAAGCGCGTCCTTGTAATCCTTCTGTTTCGCGTACACGGCGGCGAGGAAGTAGCGGGCGTTTGCGAAC
>JAJXUQ010000007.1 GCA_021782685.1 bacterium | reverse complement strand
AACAAATATGCCGGTAACCCAAAACAATGCACTCATGATTCGTCACCTCCTTTCGTTTCCGGTTTTAGCATCTTGGCAAGCACGGTAAGCGGGTTGTTCGCCCAGACGACCGTGTTGCCGGGACCTTTCGAGGACTCCTGGATAGCATCGTATCCGGCGAGCAGTATTCCCGCTTCGCCGTGTTCTTTGATAACCTCGAGTCGTTTACGAAGCGCGGATGCCTCTCTTTCGCCCATCATCTCGACGACGTCCGCTTTCGCCTGGCCTACGGTGCGCTCCGCTTCCGCGTCTTGTTTTGCGACGTAAGCCTTCGTGGCGGCTTCCTGATGCCGCTGTTTCCCGTCTCCGGAAAGCTCGACGGTCTGCAGATCGGCCGTGCGTATCTCTACGCCGTATCGACCGAGCAGTCCGCAACGAGGGCCCTTCGGATCATCGTCAGGAAGCAGGGTGTTGAGCTTGATGATCGGCGCGGAGAAATCTGTCCGATCATCCGTCACGCCGGTCTCGCTCCCTTTCTCCCCCGTATCCTTCCCGATGAGTTCCATGTACGTCTTATTCCCGACGAAATTACGGGCATGGCGATTGATCGCGGCGGTGATGCGTCGCATCCAATCTTCGCCGCTGAAGAGCGCCCGGTACGGGTTGCGTACCGCGACCGTTATCAGCGTGAGCTCGTCGGTCGGAAGGCGGTCTTGCGTTTCCGCGCCTTCAGTGACGATGGCATAGGTGAAATCGGCGACATAGATGAAGTCAGTCGCCTCGGCGCGCGGCAGCACCTTCTCGCTCCCGTCTTTGTTCGTGTACGTCTCATTCCATTCGAATTGATAGATATACACGCTTTCAGCCCACGGCCACCCGACCCAGTAAAGGCCGAGGTGCCTCAGCAGCCACGACCGTTTGTCGTAATGAGCATCGCCTTCTTCAAACCCGTTCTCATTGCCCTTGCCGTGATAAAGGACTTCCCAATCAGGGTATGCATCGCTGTACCACGCGCTCTTCGGATCATTGAGATGATAGTTGGCGAAAGACATGATAAGGCGGCTGAACGAGGAGTCGCCGCGCATGCCGCGCACGACGGCCTTCACCGTCCCTTCTTTTACGGTAGTGAAGAAGATGTCCTCTTCTGCAAGCCACTGTAAGAAGAAGGGGAAGAACACCCCGAGTATTGCGACAAGCAACAGGGACATCGTTAACGCGAATAGATAAGACATGATTCTCTCCTGTCATTGGTGGATGAAATGAACGACCTTCTAGTATTTATATTGCACAAAAATACTGAAAAGTCAAGGTGCTGGAGAGAGGACTCGAACCTCCATGGGTTGCCCCGCGAGCTCCTAAGGCTCGTGCGTCTACCAGTTTCGCCACCCCAGCGGCTTCCAAAGCATACTATGATTTGCTATCCTCTGTAGTGAGGATGATTACTAACGTTCTTTTGTCCTCACTTCGCGCCTATAGCTCAGTCGGTAGAGCAGCTCCCTCTTAAGGAGACGGTCCCTGGTTCGAGCCCAGGTAGGCGCACACTAAGGAAGTACCGAGGGTGGGACTCGAACCCACATGAAGGTTTTTAGGCCATCTCAGGATTTTAAGTCCTGTGCGTCTACCATTCCGCCACCTCGGCGTCGCACGGGAGGCCCGGGCGGGAATCGAACCCGCGCAATAGCGATTTTGCAGATCGCCGTGTTACCACTTCACCACCGGGCCGTTTTCTGATGATACTACATGACCGCCCCCGCTCGGAAGCAGGGCAGGTGCAATCATAATTGCTTCGGGAAGCCGCCGGGCTCTTCGCGGTTATCAAGGAGGAAGTCGACGCGCGGGAGCGGGCGCAGGCGCGCGTGAGATTTCAAGTGGTCTGAAAACGCTTCGCGCTGGCGTTCGAGGAATGCGAGCGCGGCCGACGCTTTTTCCTCGGGGAAAATGCTTACGAAGACATTGACGCGTTCCCCGTGCGCTACCGATACCGCGCGGATGACGGTGATGAGGGATCCGCCGCCTGCTTCGCGCGCGATGAATCGAGCCGCCTCGCGCGCAATGACTTCTGCGGCGCGATCCGCATGCCGGTTCCTGCCGTGCTGATCGGGAGCTATCATGACTCCGTGATAGCGAAGGCGACGAGTTCGTCGCCGGGCAGCGCGTTCTCGCGAGCCTCGATTTCGGTACCGAAGTCGCCTTCGGTCTTCACCTCCTTCACGTCGGCGCGCGCCTGCTGGAGATTCTTGATGCTGCCGCGGGCTACTTCCGCGTCTTGCCGCAATATTTTCACCCGCGCGCCGACGGAGAACGCGCCGGACACGTACCGCGCGCCGAGAACCTGTTTCTTCGCGCTCGAGGAAAAGGTTCGCAGCACTGTCGCCCGCCCGAGCTCGTTCTCGGTCGAGATCTTCGGCGCCCGCGCCGCGACAAGTTCCGCCACCTTTTCGGAGAGCTCGTAGATTATGGAGAAAGATAAGATGGCGACACCATCGCGTTCCGCAAGCTCGCGCGCGACCGTGTCCGTCCCGACGTTGAATGCGATGACGGTGCCGAGGGAAGCATGCGCAATCTTAATGTCGTTCTCCGAGACGCTGCCGACGCCCGAAGAGATGATGCGGATGACGACGTGTTCGTGGGTGATCTTCGCAAGCTCGTGCACGATAGCGTCGACCGAGCCAGCGACATCCGCTTTCACGACAAGCGGAAGTTCCACGATACCCTCGGTCGGCGCGCTCCGCTCCGGAGAAGCGGCAAATGCCTTCGCGTTTTCCGCGGCAAGCGTTTCCGCCTCTTTCTTATTCTTCGCGATGCTGAACGGCGCGCCGGAAGGAGGCAGTTTGCTGAATCCGGAGACGCGCGCCGGTTCCGAGGGTCCTGCGCTCGCGGTGCGCCGGCCGCGGAAGTCTTCGATGAAACGTATCGGAGCGTACGTGTCGCCCGCGACGACGAAGCCTCCGGTCGTGAGCGTGCCGTCCTTCACGATAAGCGTCGCGGAGGCGCCACGCTTCGGGTCCTGCGTCGATTCGAGCACGAAGCCGGTCGCCGGCAGGGAAGTATCGGCCGTCATTTCCGCGAGGTCGGCGGCGAGCAGGACGAGATCGAGAAGCTCCGGTATGCCTTCGCCGGTCTTCGAGGATATCGCCGCATAAGCGATATCGCCGCCAAGCCCCTCGAGGAATAGCTCGTGTTCCAGGAGCGAAGTCTTCGTGCGCTCGATGTCCGCGTTGTTCTTGTCGATCTTGGTGATCGCGATGACGAAAGGTATACCCGCTTCTTTGATCGCGGCGAGCGCGTCGAGCGTCTGCGGCATCACGCCTTCATCCGCGGCCACGACGAGGATAGCGATATCCGCAGCCAAAGCGCCCCGCGTACGCAACGCCTTGAAAGCTTCGTGCCCGGGCGTGTCGAGGAAGGTGACGAATCGCCCGTCGTGTTCGGCGATGTACGCGGCGACGTGCTGCGTGATGCCGCCCGCCTCTCCCGCGACGACATTCGCTTTCCGGATGTAATCCAGGAGAGATGACTTCCCGTGATCTATGTGACCCATCACCGCGATGACGGGCGGTCGTGCCGCGCGTGCCATAATGGCACCATTTCATCACAAAAACGACGAGGCTGCAATTATTGCCGGATGCCCGCTTCGACGGGAAAGGCAGCGGGCGGGGGACGGAGTTCGTGTAAGATTAGGATATGTTCAGGATGCGCCGGACCTATCTCGATTATGCCGCCGGCGGAAGCGGCAACCCGTCGTCGCCGCACGAGGAAGGGCACCGTGCGAAGAAGATGCTGGAAGACGCGCGCACTGACATAGCGCGTCTCGTCGAGGCACAGAGCGATGACATCGTTTTCACGAGCGGGGCGACCGAGGCGAACGCGCTCGCGATCCTCGGGCACGTGCGGGCGTTGCGGGAAAGCGGGGAGGGCGCCCTGCACGCCCTCTACCTGCCGAGCGCGCACGCATCGGTCGTCGAGAATATGCGCCTGCTCGCTTCCGAAGGCGTCGCGATCGAAGCCCTGCCGATACGGGATTATCGCGTCGATACCGAAGCCCTCGCGTTGCTGTTGCGAAGCGAAACAGCGCTCGTCTCGGTGGACGCCGTGTGTGGCGAGACGGGAGTGGTATGGAATACGCGCGAAGTTGCGGAGACGCTCCGAACCGCGCGCGGCGGCTCCGCCGCCGCGCGCGGTATCCTGCATGTCGACGCGAGCCAAGCGCCGCTTACCGAAAAGATAACGCGCGCGCATTTCGGCGCGGACATGCTCACTTTCGACGCTTCGAAGGTCGGCGAGAGTCGCGGCATCGGCGCTCTCGTCGCGCACCGTACGATCCCGATCGTTCCGTTCTACGGCGGCGGCGGGCAGGAACGCGCCTTGCATCCCGGTACCGAAGCACCGGAGCTTGCGAGAGGGTTCGCGACAGCGCTCCGCGCTGCCGCACAGGGCCGGGAAGCGTTCCGCGCGGCGGCCGCGCGCGATCGGGCGCTTCTCATCGGGCTCATCACGGATGCTATCCCGAACGTATTCATACAAGAGGGTCGAACGCAAGCGCCGAACATCCTCAATTTTTCCCTCCCGGGACGGGACACCGACTATCTCGTCATGCTGCTTAATGAAGCCGGATTCGCCGTGTCCTCGAAAAGCGCGTGCGAGACGGATTCCGAAGAGGGTTCGCGCGCCGTTCTCGCGCTCACGGGAGACGCGGCGCGCGCTCGGGCGACCCTGCGCATCTCGTGGGGTCCGCGTACTCCTTCGCGCGCTCTCGCTCGTTTCGCTCGCGTACTCGCGCGCGAAATCGCCTTTATCGATACTGACATTGACACTAAGGCCGGTCGGTAGCACTATATATTAAATAGTCACGTCGTATGAACATCGAAGAACTCTCAAAATCCCAACTCATACTGCTCACGATCCTCGTGAACTTCGTCACTTCGGTAGCGACGGGCATCCTGACCGTTTCGCTGCTCGATCACGCGCCGGCTTTCGTCACGCAGACGGTAAACCGCGTTGTCGAGCACACCATCGAGACGGTGGCGCAAGCCGCTCCTGCGGCGGTCGTCTCCGCTCCCGCTCCTGCGCCATCCAACCAGGATCTCGTTACTGCAGCGATCGGAGCGACTGCGGATCGCGCGGTCGCCATTTACGCGGCGGCGACCGGCACCTCGACGCCTGCGCTCGCTATCGGCACCTATCTTCCGGGCGCGCGCGCTATCGCGACTGCGGCGCAGGACGCTCTTCCGAAAGAGGTGGTCATCGGTTTTTCGGACGGCTCGTTCGCTGCAGCGTCGCTTTCGCACGAAGGGGATGGAATCATGATCTACGGTTTCGCGGATGCCGCGAAACTTCCGAAGGCTCCCGCTCCTACCCTGGTTGCCGCGAGCGACCTGAAGCTCGGCGAGACCGCGCTCGCTGTCGGCGCTGACGGTTCTGCCGCGACCGGCATCGTCGCGCGCGTGAGCAAGAAGGGCGTATACACCACCCTGCCGGATATCGGCGCAGGAAGCGCCGCCGTCGACCTCTCCGGCAATCTTATCGGCGTCAGTGCAGGCTCGACCTCCGGGCTGCTTATCTCCGCGGACACGATAGCCGCGCTCCTCTCCGCGACCTCGACGAGCGCGGCCTCGGCATCGACGACTGCGACATCGACATAATCTCCGCCGCCTATGCCTCCTTTCACCAACTTCACCACCAAAGCAAAAGAAGCGGTACGACGCGCGCATGAGCTCGCCATAGAGCGCGGCCAGAACCACGTCTCGCCGCTCCACCTCCTCGCCGCGCTCGTGCTGCAAGAGGAGTCGCTCGTCTTCTCGATGCTCGACCGTATGGAGGTCGATACCGTCATGCTTACGGACGCGATACTCGAACACCTGGAAACGCCCGAGAGCGCATCCGTCCTCTCGCCCTCCTACCAGATCTACCTTACGCCCGATCTCGCGCAGGCGCTTGAAGCTTCGGGGAAGATCGCTGCGCGCATGAACGAAGCGTTCGTCGGCACCGAACACCTTTTCCTCGCCATCGTCGAGCACCCGGGCCCGGCCGCAGACATCCTCGCGCGCTTCTCGATAAACCGCGATTCGGCGGTCGCCATCCTCAAGGAGATCAAGAACTCGAAAGACGGTCAGACCGCGGAACCGAAACGGTTCCGCGCGCTCGCCAAATACGCGCGGAATCTCACCAAGCTTGCCGCTGAGAACAAGCTCGATCCGGTTATCGGGCGCGATAGCGAGATCAACAGGGTCATCCAGATCCTCGCGCGGCGTACGAAGAACAACCCGGTGCTTATCGGCGAAGCGGGCGTGGGGAAGACCGCGATCGCCGAGGGGCTTGCCGCACGCATGGCGGTGCAGGACGTTCCCGAATCGCTCAGGGGGAAAGAGCTTCTCTCGCTCGATCTCGGGCTTATGATCGCCGGCACCAAATATCGCGGCGAATTCGAGGAGCGGATGAAGAACGTGATGAAAGAGGTCGAGCGAGCGGAAGGGAAGGTCATCCTTTTCGTCGATGAGCTCCATACGCTCGTGGGCGCCGGCGGCGCCGAAGGGTCTCTCGATGCGTCGAACATGCTCAAGCCCGCCCTCTCACGCGGCGAGATCCGCATCATCGGCGCGACGACGCTGAAGGAATATCAGAAATATATCGAGAAGGATGCGGCGCTCACGCGGCGTTTCCAATCGGTCTTCGTACAGGAACCGACCGTAGAAGACGGCATCGCCATCCTCCGGGGGCTTCGCGACAAATACGAGCTGTTCCACGGCGTACGCATCACCGATGGCGCCATCGTCGCCGCGGTCGAGCTCTCCTCGCGCTACATCAGCGACCGGTTCCTGCCGGACAAAGCCATCGACCTTATTGACGAGGCCGCATCGGGGCTGCGCATCGCGCTTGAAAACAAGCCGCCTCTGCTCGAGGAGACCGATCGCAAGATCCGCCGGCTCGAGATCGAGCGCCAAGCGCTCCAGAAAGACCTTGAGGGCGAGCACGGAAAGGAGATCAAGGAGCGCATCAAGATCATCGACAAGGAGATCGCGGATCTCAAAGAAAAGACCAGCGAACTCGAGCTCAAATGGAAAAACGAGAAAGAAGTGCTCGAAGGCATCCGCGCCGCGAAGACCGAACTCGAATCGCTGAAGATACAGGCGGACAATGCCGAAGTAGCCGCCGATCTCGGCGCCGTCGCGGAAATACGCTATGGCAGGATCCCGCATATCCAGAAAGACCTCGAAGTGAAGCTGAAACGCCTAAAGACGCTGCAGAAATCGCGGCGCGTCCTAAACGAAGAGGTTACCGAGCAGGATATCGCGGCGGTCGTCTCCCGCTGGACGGGCATTCCGGTCGCAAAGATGCTCGAAGAAGAGGCGGCGAAACTCACGCGCATGGAAGAGACCCTCAAGGCGAGCATCATCGGGCAGGACGGTGCGGTCAGGAAGGTCACGGACGCGGTGAAGCGCTCTCGCGTGGGTATCAGCGACCCGAACCGTCCTATCGGCTCCTTCCTCTTCCTCGGCCCGACGGGCGTCGGGAAGACCGAACTCTCGAAGAGACTCGCGGAATTCATGTTCAATGACGCGGATGCTCTCGTGCGCGTCGACATGAGCGAGTTCATGGAGAAACACTCGGTGGCGAAGCTCATCGGTGCCCCCCCAGGCTATGTCGGCTATGAGGAGTCCGGGACGCTCACCGAACGCATCCGGCATCGTCCGTACGCGGTGGTGCTTTTCGACGAGATCGAGAAGGCGCACCCGGAAGTATTCAACATTCTCTTGCAGGTGCTCGATTCCGGCCATCTTACCGACGGCAAGGGGCGCAAAGTCAATTTTAAGAACACGATCGTCGTGCTCACCTCCAATATCGGCGGCGAATTCATCGACCGGCTCGCACATATCGGCTTCGGCACTGCCGACGCGACCGAGGCGACTCGCTATGAGGAGACGAAGGAGAAGGTGATGGAAGCGCTTCGCGAGCATTTCCGCCCCGAGTTCCTCAACCGGCTTGACGATATCATCATATTCGACGTCCTTCCGAAGGCCGCGCTCGCCAAGATCGTCGACAGCCAGGTCGAGGAGGTGGTGAGGCGTCTCGCGCAGAAACACATCACGCTCTCGCTCGAAAGCGAGGTGCGCGAATGGCTCGCGGAGAAAGGGTACAACCCGCAGTACGGCGCGCGACCACTCCGCCGCACGATCCAAGACAGGATACTCACCCCGCTCGCTTCCCTGATGGTGGGCCAGGGCGTGATGGAAGGCGGCACCGTCACCGTGTCTATAAAGAACGGCGAACCCTTCTTCGAGGTGAAGAAACGCGCACCGCGGACGGCGCGCGCTCCCAGAGAAGCCGCGGTCGCCTGAGATTCTGTTGCGAAAAACCGTCGAATCTGGTAAGTTTCCCGTATGTCTCAAGAACGCCTCATCAAGCTGAAGTCCACGAAGTCGAAGCACGTCATCTGGACTCGCAAGAATAAGAAGAAGGTCGAGCGCAAGATAGAATTCGTGAAATTCGATCCGACGCTGCGCGAGCGCGTCCTGTTCAAAGAAGCGAAGAAGTGATAACGAAAAACCCTCTGTCCCGATACTGCTTGAAGCGATAGGGGTTCAGAGGGTCTGCTCCTGGAGAGCTAAGAGTACCGTCGTCAGTATGAAGATTGACGGGCGATAATGCTGCTTCCGATAAGCCGCTGACCGGTGATCGAGCAGGCTGTTAAGCACCATCCGCGCTCTAAGAGCCAGCAAACGCAAACGGACCATCCGGAGATGTAAGCCCTGTTCATATAGCCATCGACACGAAGGAACCCTTCCTGTCCGAGGCCTTGTTTCTGGATGAGACTCCAGAGATGATAGAACATGGTTTCGTAATCGTCGCCGAGCTCTTGCTGGATCTGCGAATCAAACGAATCTTCCTGAAGCTTGTGATTACATAGTGTCGCGGGGGCGATATCACGTTCGATTCTCCTGAAGGATATTTCCTTGAATCTTTTCCCGACGTTGTAAATGCAGACCCCGTCTGCCACCCCTTCGCGGAAACGTTCTTCGGGGACGAAGAAATCCACCCCCTCCACTCTTGTTGTCGCGACCGGGACCAGCAGTTCGGTTGTCATTTCCATATCCATCACAGATGACATAGCGCTAACTCCATTCGGATGTGCTGTACAGCGAGCCGAACATTTTCGGTTTCGCCACAGCGGAGAAGGGCCTTTCGGAGCCACTCTGCGCTGCGGCAAACTCGTGTCGAATGAATGAAAGAACGACCGTAGGTAAATCTACAGTATCATTTGACAATGTCAAACCGCAAAGATGCGATGCTTTTAGTAATCGAACCCCACGCGGTCGCTCTAGCGAGATTCGATTTGGAAAAGGATACTTAGTGTAGTATCATCGCAAAAATATGACACGGCATATCATGAGACTATCCACCGAGCCATTTGCGAAGATTGCAAGTGGTGAGAAAATCATCGAGTCGCGCCTGTATGACGAAAAGCGTCAGCAGATTGCCCTCGGCGACGAGATAGAGTTCAGCGAGAATGACCATCCTGAACACACCGCAAAGGCTCGCGTCGTCGGTCTCCTTCGTTATCAGACATTCAAAGATCTCTTTGCCGACCACGACCCTGCGCTCTTTGGTGGTGAGAACCGCGAGTTCCTCCTCAATCAGATAAAGCAGTTCTACTCCGACGAAGACGAGCAGAAGTATGGAGTCGTCGGCGTGCGTCTTACGTTCGTTGACTAAGTAACGATATTTCGATAATGTAAAGTCGTACCCGACGTGGGTACGCAAACCTTGTCGCGCACGGGCGAACAGCCCCAGCGACACACAGAAAGGAGTTCTTTATCATGAAAGTGCGAAGAGTAGAGGGCGACGACCTTCCGGTCGTCGCCGAAATGATGCATCAGGCGCTTGAGCCGTTCTACGGGGGCGACCACCGTGCGCACGCAAAGCATATCGTGGAAACTTCCGCAAACGGGTCATCGGATGCGAAAGGGCATTTCTCCGCCGCGCAAGTGATGTACGTCGCGGAAGATAGTGGGCAGATTGTCGGCATCCTGAACTTCGTCGTAAAGCACCAGGGCACGCTCAAAATCAGCCCGCTTATCGTCCGTGAGGACATGCGCGGCAAGGGTGTCGGCCCTCTCTTGCTCGCAGAGGTCTACCGGTACGTGCGCGAGCACAACATCCGGCAGATTTACTGCACAGTCTCTGCGAAGAATCAGTCCGCCATGGGCTACTTCCTCTCACAGGGGTTCGTGCCCGCAGGCATCGCGGAGCGGCACTACCGCCCAGATGCAGATGAGGTGATGCTTTACCGGATTGCTGATCACATCGGCTTTCCGGACGAGCAGGCCATCTCCGTCCTGCCACTCGCCGACGAAGACAAGGAACAGGTGCGGGCGCTCGTCATCCGCCGCCTCGCGCCCCATTTCGACGGTGTGAATGATAGTTGGGTGGAGTCGCTGTTCGCAGGGTATGCTCGCAAGGGCAGCCGCGACCCGAATGAGAAGTGCAAACTCATCTGGGTAGCCAAGGCCGGCGACACGGTGCTCGGCGTTGCAGCCGCGACCCCGAAGAAGGGCGAGCCGATAAAACTCATGCCGCTCGTGTCTGAGGACATTCAAGCGTTCTCGGCGCTCGTGGCTGAACTGCCCGGCTTCCTCCGTCCGTATGGGCACAAACTCTATACCCATGCCGTTCCGACGAGCATGGAGGTAGAAGTGCTCCAGCATCACGGTTGGCGCATCGAAGCGATGATGCCCGACGCTTACAAACACACCATCGTAACCCAGCAGTGGGGTATCGTCTTACAGGAGAAAGTTATGAAAACCATGCGGGTCAAGCGCCAATACTTCGACGCCATCTTGGCGGGTACCAAGCCGCTTGAGGTGCGCGTCGGGTACAGCAGCATCAAGTCCATCAGGAAGGGCGACCAAATCCGGCTTGAGTGCGGGCGCGACGCAGGTATCGTGCAGGTTGACGATGTCCGTATCTACCCGAACTTCGCGGCGATGCTGCAGAAAGAGAACGCTGGGCACATCGTTCCGGATAATCCCGGACATGCGCTCGAAGTTCTTCGCGGCATCTACCACGAAGAGAAGGAACGCCTCGGCGTGCACGTTCTCCAATTGAAGGTGGTTCGCAAGCGGGCGTAATCAAGACGGACATCGTCCGTCGCGGGAGGCACTTCGCCTCCCGTTTTTTATATTTCAAGCTAGGCTAATTATTCTAACCAGGTTCGATTCCTGGAAAGGGCCCCCAATAAAAAATAGAACCGAACTCAAAAATATGGCGTACATGCTTGATGCGTCTCGGTCACTTGCATTGTCACTACAGGGCGGTCACGGATATTCTGCTCGCCGTCGCTTACAGAATTCCGCGACCCCGGCTCGCGGTTTTGTCTGCTGACAAAACATCGCTCCGCCTCCCGCAGGCCAGAAAATCCGACGCAGGTCAGATTTTCTGTGCGCTGCGGGCCCACCAGGAATCGAACCTGGACTGGCGGTTTTGGAGACCGCTGTTCTACCACTAAACTATAGGCCCGAACACAAGTACCATAGCAGACGGAAGAGCGGGGGAAAAGTCGCGCGCCGCTTCGCGGCGCGCGGTATGATACCTATATGCGTTTCCGTGCTTCTCTCTTCGTCCTCATGCTCGTGGCAAGTGGCGCGTTCGCGCTGCCGCATCTTGCGCAGGCGGCGATACCGTTTTTCGGTCCTATCATCCCGAACGGAAGCAACACTTGCGCCGCCGGATGGGGGATGCTCATTACCGTTATCAACAATATTATCGAACTGCTCCTTACGCTCGCGATCGTTTTCGTCGCTCCCTTGATGATAGCGTGGTCGGGCTTTCTCTTCGTGGTGAATCCGGTAAACGCGGGAGGGAAGGAACAGGCAAAGAAAATCCTTACCAATACCATCGTCGGCATCGTCATCGCGCTCGCTGCCTGGCTCATCGTCGATGCGGTCATGGCGGTGCTCTACAATAAAAACGCCCCCGGCTTTGCCGGTACGACGTGGTGGAGCATCATCAGTTCCGGCGGTGTCGGCGACTGCATAAATCTCGCGGGATCGAACCCAACCCTCGGCCAGGGCCCGGGTGCACCGAGCATCACGGGGAGCACAGCGAGCGGGAGTTATTTGTCTTTTGGCTCGGGACCCTGTTCTGCCTCAATCGTACAACAAGGCGCGCAATTAGGCGGCTATACCCTTACCGTAAGCCAGGCGAATACGCTTGCTTGTATCGCGCACCCGGAAAGTTCTTGCGGAGCGGTGAATCTTAATTACAATTGGGGGAAGGGCTCGAGCGCCGCTGGCGCATTCCAAGTCACGCTCCAGGGTAACGGCAGTTGCTACGATAATCCGGCGTGCGAGCAGGCGGTCGGTGCATCCGGACCGCTCAATTGCGCTTCCGGATTTTCCGGAGGGAATCCAAAAAGCGATCCGACGAGTCAAGCTATCGTACAGACGTGCATCAAGGCCGCTGCGAACACCAGCTGCAGCGCCGCCGCCGCCGCTTGTTTGCTACAAACACAAACTTTCACTCAGGCGTGGGCGGCTGATCCGAACAGTTCAGCCCAGAAGCAGTGCATCGCCACTTATTCCGGCTCATGAATATGAACACAAGACTTATCTCGACAATCGTAGTCATAGGCATTGTCATACTTGCGGCTTTCTGGTTCTTTTTCCTGCGGCCGGGTACGCAGACGCTCGATACTGGGAAACAGCCACCGGTCACATTCCCTTCCAGCGGTACGGTTGCAACGAATTTTCCAACGACTACCTCTGCTAACGGGACTATGACCGTTGCAATCTTGCACGGCAACGCTATCGCAACAAACGATTTCGTGCACAACGGCATAACGATACCCGATACCGTTAATAGCGGACGATATCTCCTTGCTGGCAATCTCGGCTACTGCATGTCGGATCCTCAGGAGTGTCAGGCCGGCGCCACTACCGATTTCAACATATTTTATGACAGTACGAACGGTTCATTCACGATCGCTCTTCTGAAAGAGCCGCTCGGGCAGGTACGGTTTGAGATGGAACAGTTTCTCATGAAGACTCTCGGCATCACTCAAGAAGATATGTGCAGGCTGAATTACTATGTCGGGACGGTATCAGATGTAAATCCTCTTTACGCCGATAGGAACCTCGGTTTCAGTTTCTGCCCGGGTGCAACGGTGTTGCCGCAATAATCTCGCTATTGAGCTTACGCAACCAAGCTTTCTGACGGCGCGCATACTGCCAAAGCTTTGATGAAAGGGCGGGAAGGAGCGAAGCTTCCGTGCGTTCATCACGCAAGAATTCTCCCGTAACGCGGTATTCGAGTCCGAGCTCACGAAGCCGCGCGTCGCCGACCTCTTCGCGCACGCGCCGTACTTCGTCCACAAGCCCTCGTGCAAGCGCATGCGCAAGCCTCTCTTCGATACGAGTCCGCAGTTCTTCTCGTGGCGGGTCGATGATGATCCATTCGGTGTCATATTCCGGAGCCTTGTCCGGCCTCGCCGGGACTTTTCCGCGCGCTTCGATCACCTCGAGCGCGCGGATGAGCCGCCGGCGATTCTTAGGGTCGAGCTCGAGGGCGCGCCGCGCGTCCTTTGCCGCCACGCGCGCATACAGCTCTTCGGTCTGAAGCGCCTCGAGTTCTTCGCGCAGCGCGGGGTTCGCGTCGGTCCCTTCAGGAAGGCCGTGCAAGAGCGCATCGAAATAAAAGTGCGTTCCGCCGGCAAGGATGGGGAGCTTCCCGCGCGCGGAAATCTCTCCTATCAGCCGTGCCGCGTCCGTTACGAAATCTCCCGCCGAATAGCCTTCTTTCGCATCAAGGATATCGAGGAGGTGGTGGGGGACGCCGCGCATCTCTTCGAGGGTTATCTTTTCAGTCCCGATATCGAGCCCGCGATAGACTTGCCGCGAATCGACCGAAATCACCTCGCCGCCTCGGCGAAGCGCCTCGGCGACAGCGCGAGAAGACTTCCCCGAGGCGGTCGGCCCGGCGATGCAGAGCACCTTCGTCTTCACTTGTTTTTGCATTGTTCGCGATGGTATCATGGCCGCAGCCTATCAATAAACTCGATAAACTTATGAAAGAGACCAAAAGCAACTATTGCGAACATTGCGGGGAGTTCCACGACGCGGTGCAGGACTACACCTCGCAGGTAAGGGTCGGCGAGACGGTTCCCGACTTCGAGTTCGAGGTATTCCACGAGGGGGTGATCAAGACCATGAGCCTTTCGCAGCTGCGAGGGAAATGGGCGATCCTCGTATTCTATCCGGCCGACTTCACCTTCGTCTGTCCGACGGAGCTCGAAGAGCTCGCGAAGCTCTATCCGAAATTCCAGGAACTGAACGCCGAGATCGTCTCGGTCTCTTCGGACACGGTCTTCACGCACAAGGCGTGGCATGATTCTTCCCCCGGCATCAAGCAAATCCGGTACCCCATGGCGGCGGATCCCTCCGGGAAGCTCGCGTACGCTTTCGGCGTTCTCGTCGAGGGCGGCGAAGCCGCGTTTACGCCGGACGAAGGCCTCGCGATGCGCGGCACCTTCCTCATCGATCCTTCCGGAATACTGCGGGCGATGGAGATCAATGATAATTCGATGGGACGCAAGGGGTCGGAGGCGTTGCGCAAGCTCCAGATGGCGCAGTATGTCGATACGCATAAAGGCAAGGTGTGTCCGGCCTCTTGGGAGCCGGGCGACGACACGCTTGAGCCCGGCCTCGATCTGGTCGGGAAGCTGTAGGGTTTAGTGCCTCAGTCTCTTGAATTAGCACTACTGGGTGCTGGAGGTGGGAATCGAACCCACAACTCTTGCGAGACACGATTTTGAGTCGTGCGCGTATACCAATTCCGCCACTCCAGCGCTGGAATGCACGATACCATATGCTAAAATCTTTTACATGAATGATGATGCGCGCTATGTACCGACGAAATACGATTCGGTCTTCTGGATCGAGATCGATCGGATACGGCCGAACCCGTTTCAGCCGCGCAAAGAGTTCAGCGAAGAAGGGCTGAGATCGCTCGCCGAGAGCATCCGGCAATACGGCGTCTTGATGCCGCTTGTCGTCTCCCGCACGGATATTGAGAAGCCCGAAGGCGGTCTCGAGAGCATGTATGAGCTTATTGCCGGCGAGCGCCGCCTGCGCGCTTCGAAGCTCGCGGGCCTGAAGCAGATACCGGTGGTCATCCGCCAGGGCGAGAGCAACCTGACGAAGCTGGAGCTTGCCATCATCGAGAACCTTCAGCGGGAAGACCTGAACGCGATCGATCGCGCGAAGG
>JAJXUQ010000006.1 GCA_021782685.1 bacterium | reverse complement strand
ACAAGACACCATCCTCTATGACGAGAAAGCCGTCGTCGCGCGGTTCGGCTTCCCGCCGGCGCTCATCCCTGACTGGAAAGGGCTTCGCGGCGACCCTTCCGACAACATCAAAGGGGTTCCCGGCATCGGCGAGAAGACCGCTACCGAACTTGTGACCGGTTTCGGCACGCTCGAAGAGCTGTATACGAAGCTCAAGAAAGGCGATGACGCTTTCCTGAAGAAAGGAGTGAGAGCGCGCATCCTGGCGCTGCTGAAAGAGCACGAAGAGGCGGCGCGTCTCTCGAAAGCGATCGCGACGATACGTCTCGACGCTCCCATCGCTTTCGCGCTCCCCGAGCGCTCATGGCGAGAGAAAGCCGACGTGCGGAAGATGGTCGCGCTGTGCGAAGAGTTCGGCTTCCGGACGCTCAAGGCGCGCATCAGGACGCTGTTCGAAGTGGCCGACGCCGCCCGTGAGGCGGCTGAAGACGAGCCCGAAGAGGAGATCGATAGCGCGCGTTTCGCGGAGGCGCAGGTGATGCTCTGGCTCATCTCGTCCGAATTCACGAACCCGACGCTCGATGACATCCTTGCGTTCACGAAAGAACGAGCCTTTGACGCCGCGTACGCGACGCTGGAGAAGAAGGTCAGCGAGCTCGGGAAGGTGCGAGACGTCTATGAGCATATCGAGAAGCCGCTCATCCCCGTCATCCGCGCGATGGAGGCGCGCGGCGTGCTCATAGATACCGGCGTTCTCGGTGCATTGGCTAAAGAGTATCGCGCCGAACTCGAACGGATCGAGAAGAAGATTTACACGGACGCCGGACGGGAGTTCAACGTGAGCTCGCCGAAACAGCTTGCCGAAGTGCTTTTCGACGAACTGAAACTCGTTCCTGAGCGCCAGAAGAGGACGGCTCTCGGCGCCCGCTCGACGCGCGAGAGCGAGCTCGAGAAGATCCGCGACGCGCACCCGATTGTCGCGGATATCCTCGAATACCGCGAACTGAAGAAGCTGCTCTCGACGTATATCGAAAACCTCCCGCCGCTGCTCGACGCGGAACACCGCCTGCATGCCGATTTCCTCCAGACCGGCACCACGACCGGCCGCATGGCCTCGCAGAACCCGAACCTGCAGAATATCCCGGTTCATTCCGAACGCGGGCGGGCGATACGGCACGCATTCGTCGCGCCGGAGGGATTCTCGCTCCTCTCGCTCGATTATTCCCAGATAGAACTGCGGCTCGCGGCGATCCTCTCGGGAGACGAAAAGCTCCGTGCGATATTCCGAAGCGGGCGCGACGTGCACCAGGAGGTCGCGGCGCACGTGTTCCACGTCGCTCCGGATGCGGTCGATACCGAGATGCGCCGACGGGCGAAAATCATCAATTTCGGCGTCCTCTACGGGATGGGGATCAACGCGCTCCGGGCGCAGCTCGGTACCACGATCGCCGAGACGCACGCTTTTTACGAAGAGTATTTCGGCCAATTCAAGACGCTTTCCGAGTACCTCGAGTCGACCAAGGGTTTCGCTCGTACGCACGGCTATACGGAAACCCTGTTCGGCCGCCGCCGGCAGTTTCCGGAAATGAGGTCACCGCTGCCTTACGTGCGGGCGCAGGCCGAGCGCATGGCAATCAATGCGCCCCTGCAGGGCACGCAAGCGGATATCATAAAGCTCGCAATGGTGCGCATCGATAGAATGCTCAAGGAAGAAGGCGCGCGCGAGGATGCGCACCTCCTTCTCCAGGTGCACGACGAACTCATGTATGAGGTTCGCGCTCGGCGCATGAACGCGCTCGGCGCGAGGATAAAGGAGATCATGGAATCCATACTGTCTCCCGAGGAGACGGGCGGAGTGCCTATCATCGTCTCGACGAAGTCAGGAGCGAACTGGGGCGACCTGCGTCCGCTATGATCTACTTTTTCCACGGCAGCGATACTGCGAAAGCTCGCGCCAAAGCGTTTGAGTGGGTTGCGAAAGCCCGTGCGAAGCAGCAGAACCTTACCTACGTGCGGCTCGCGCGCGAAGATCTCACGAAGGCGGCACTTGAAGACGCCGCGTTCTCCGGAGGACTCTTCGCAAAAAGGCTCCTCGTGCTTGTCGATGATCCGTTTCCTCCCTTGCGCGGAAAAGAAGAAGAGCCGCATGAAAGCCAGGACGAAAAAGGAGCCGCGGCGAGCGTGCTCGAGGCGTCTCTCGACATGCTCGCTGCTTCCGACAATGCCATCCTCATTCTTGCGCCGGGGCTCGCCGCTGCGAAGGCGCGCTCGCTCGCGGGGAAAGCGAAGGTCGAATACAAGTTCGACGAAGCCCCGCGCAGCGGAGCCGCGCGGGGCTTCAATTCGAATCTCGTGAACGCGCTCGCGGCGCGGGATCGGGAGAAGCTTTGGCTCGAGGTAGTGCGCGCGCTTCGTGCGGGCGATACTCCGGAAATGCTTTGCGGCCTCCTGCACTGGAAGGCGCGCGACTTGATGGAAAAAGGGAATCGCGCATGGAAGCCGCACGAAGCGCGCGTCCTTTCGCTTGCGCTCATCTCACTCCTGCAAGACTCTCACTACGGCTCCGCCGCGCCGCTCCTCCTCGAACGTTTCGCGCTCTCGATCTAAACGGGAAACTCTGTGCGCCCGGCAGGTTACGATCCTGCGACCTTCTCCTTAAAAGGGAGCTGCTCTACCAGCTGAGCTACGGGCGCGAAGTGAGGCCGAGAGAATGCGAGTCTTCTCGCATTCTCTTGCGCCGAACGAGCGCTTCGTATCGAGTCCTCGAAGATACGGGCGCGAAGGCGCATTTTTGTAATCTACTCTTTTTCTCCCCTTTTTTCTAGTAGCTGAACGCGTCGACGATCTTCCCCTGCGCGTCAAGAAGCTTCACGACCTCGTACCGGGTGCGCCACATCGAGTTCGTCCGGCCGAGATATACGCGCCAGGTAGCGCCCATGAAGTCAGCGTCATGCTCATGAGCCGCGACGCAGCCGTTGTAATTGAGGTATTTCACCAGGAAACTTTGACACGCGCCGGAAACGGTGACGGGCGGCGAGAGTTCGACCTGGCAGCGCGGCAGGCCGTTCACATACTCGATGCAGGCGGCGTCGCGGATGTAGTTGGGGCCGTAGAAAGAAACGAGCTCGCTGGAAGGAGCGGGACAATTCTGGGGCAGAGAAGGAGAGAAGCGCTGGAAGTCGCTGAAGTAACCGATGCATTTATTCTCGCGGAAAGAAGCGCCGATAGGCGATTGTCCGGAGATGATGAGCGCTCGTTGCCCGGGGGCAAGCACGATGTCCTGTGTTGCGTTGATGACGCCCGAGAGCGGGACTTCCGTACCCTTGGGGATGACGCTCGCGGCACCGGTCGCGCCGCTCTCCAGAGTCCATCCGGAGATATCGACCGGCGTTCGGGCGTTCTGCGCGACCGTTATCTGGATATATTCGTTCGCCGGATCCGGCGAACCGGCACCCGAGACGGAATGACTCATAGAAACGATGCCTTGATAGGGGGAAGAAGGGCCGAGAGTGCTGCCGCCAATGATAGGCGGCAGCGATATCCCCGTGCCGCCCGAGAGACTCCCGCCGCCGTTCGAGGAACCGATAAGGGAAATGTATGAATTGCCGATGCCGTACGGCGCGCGGGGGAGCGAGAAATAGGTCCCGCCGCCGATCCCGGACGTGCTGGCGACCGTCAGCTTCGGGAGCGTTGGAAGCGTAATCGCCACCGGGCGTGTCGGGCCGCCGATCGCGAACCAGACAAGGAACATGAAGGCGAAAATCCCGATAAAAAACCACGCATCACGCTGTGCCATAAGGAGATAGTATCAGGCAAACATCAATTTTGCGCGCGCAGCCGCACAAGCTCTTCATAGACGACGCGCGCATCGCTCCAGGGCTCTTTTGTCCCCCGCGCTCCCATGATGAAGGGGTCGGTGCCCTTGCCGCTCACGAGCACCGCATCGCCGGCTTTCGCCGCGGAGAGCGCCGCGCGGATTGCCGCGCGGCGATCCATGATTATCTCGGGCGGGCGCCGCATCCCGTGCGCCATGGCTTCCACGATGGCGCGCGGATCCTCGTCATACGGGTCTTCGTTCGTGAGGATGACCTTTTCGCATGCTTTCTCCGCGATGCTCCCCATCTCCGGGCGCTTCCACGTATCCCTTCCGCCGCCCGTGTTCCCGAGGACACATATTTTTCTCCGATCGGGGAACGCTTCGTACAAGGCGCGCAACGAATCCGGCGTGTGCGCATAATCTACGACGGCAACGAAGTCTTGCCCGGCATCGATAAGTTCGACTCGTCCCCGGACGGTCGGCAAGCGGGCAAGCGCTCCTTGCGCCGTCTCAAGAGGTATCGCGAGCGTTTCGGCCACCTTGAGCGCCGCGAGCGCGTTGACTGCGTTAAAGGTGCCGGGCATAGGGACACGGAAGATCTTCTCTTTATAAGAAAAAGAGACTTGGTTGTGTGAGGTGTCGATGTTCCCAATGTCACCGATCGAGTAGGGAATACGAAGCGGGACGGACGCATCCACGAAACGCGCGTTCCACTCGTCATTCTGATTTGCGATGATTGCCTGCCGTTTCGGCGACCGCTCGAGTTCCCGCACGATCTCCCATTTCCGAGCAACGTATTTTTCAAACGAGCCGTGACTTTCTATATGTTCCCTCTGGACGTTCGTCATGACCATGAGAGCGGGGTAGAGGAAGAGATGCCGATACTCTCGCGCTCCTTCGGTCGTAAGCTCGACGACCGCATGCGTCGCCCCTTTTTTGAGCGCCTCGGCAAGATAACGCTGTATGAAGCCCCTTCCCGGCATCGTCATCTTGAATAGGTTCGGTGTCGATTCGTCTCCGACCGCGAAGCGTATGGTGCCGATGAGCGCAGGGGTGTAGCCCGCCTCCTTGAGAATGGCGAACACCATCTCCGCAACGGTCGACTTGCCCTTCGTCCCGCCGATGCCTATGACGGTCATGCGCCGCGCAGGGAAACCGTAAGAGAGTGCCGTGAGGAACGAGAGCGCGTAGTGGTAGACGGGACGGAGCGGCCGCACGACCGGCTCGGGCACTATTTTTTTTAAGACACGGACGATACGGTTGATCGCTTCGTACATACAGACGAAAGCCTAGGAATGCCCGAGGGAGAGCGCCGCTTTGAGTCGGGCCTCTTTCCCTGCCGCGCTCATCGGTATTTTTTTGAGCGCCGTACGAGCCTCGCGCTCGGTATAGCCGAGCGCGAGAAGCGTATCGAAGACTTCGTTATCCGCGTCGTCGTGCGCGCGGGGTCCCACTTTATCGGCAAGCTCGACCAGCATTTTTTCAGCGCTTTTCTTGCCGAGTCCGACAACCTTGGTGAGGTACGCAAGGTCACGCGTGCCGATAGCGCCTTCAAGCGCCGCGCGCGGCGCGCGGCGGAGGATGGAAAGCGCGGTCTTAGGCCCCACGCCCGAGACCGAGAGCACGAGCTCGAAAAAATCGCGATCGGCTGTGTCGACGAAGCCATAGAGCTCCATGCCGTCCTGTTTGACGGCCAAGTGCGTGGCGAGCCGCACCTCTTCTCCGGTCGAGAGCGTTTCAGGCGCGCTCATGCGTATCTCGATGCCGAAACCCGCGACCTCGACGACGACGCTGGTCATTCCGATGTTCAGCACCTTGCCGCGAATCTCTCGGATCATGGTCCTATCCTAGCACTCTTATGATGCGCGGGAGAGCGCGGCGGGCGTTCCTCGCCGGAGATCCGCGCTACTTGCGATTCGCCGGCAATAGCGGTAGATTAAGCAGATATGGCAATCACCAGTTCTGCAAAGAAAGCGGCACGCTCTTCCGCGCGAAAGCGCGTTTTCAACCTGCGCCGCAAGGCCGCGCTGCATGACGCGACTAAGGCGTTTACTAAGTCGATCGCTTCGAAGGATGCCGCTGCCGCCGAGAAACTCCTTCCCGCGGCCTTTGCTGCTATCGATAAGGCGCGCAAACGCGGCATTATCAAGGACAACACCGCGGATCGGAAGAAGGCACGCCTTGCCGCACTCGTTCGCCGCGCTTCCTAGGAGACAAAAGAAGTTAAGCACAGGCTTCCTGTCCATCGAAGAGGGGTGGGGAGATTTCGTTCTATACTGATACCGGAGGATTTTTCGGAAGGAGGTTCTCATGGAAACGATACATACGCCCTGTCTTGGTTGCGGGACGAGATCCTACACCTATGTTTTCGCAGTGTATGAGGAGGGGGTCGTCTGTTCTCGTATGTGCAGCGATGTCTATGAAAAAGAGAGACTCAAACAAGACGAGAGTGCCATGAGCGCTCAGAAAACAATGCATCCGCACCTGGAAGATGCTTAACAAGCCGATATCAGCCGTCTGACACGATATGCGCTCCCGCCCTATGCCGGCGGGAGCTCTCTTGTAACGAGTCCTCTCAGCAGGAATCGAACCTGCATTTCCTCCTTCGGAGGGAGGTGTCCTATCCATTGAACGATGAGAGGGAGCGGAAACCGTGGCGAATCGCCTACGTCCAATTGTTATACACCGCCGCGAAAGCGAAGGCGAGCAGCAGGAACGCGATAATGCCGAACGCTATCGACCACGTAACGCCGATCCGCGGAGTGAAATAGTAGATGATGAACATGTACGGCATCCACGCAACGAGCGTGCCGAGCATGACGAAGAGCGCGTGCTGGGAAACCGCCGCGGTGCCGTCGAGCTGTCCGATAAAAAGATACGAAAGCCAGGTGACGACGGGGAAAAGCGCCGCGACGCGCGAAAGCGTCGGGAAGCCGGAAAGCTCGAACGCGGTTACGAGCAGGGTGAACGTACCGCCGGCAAGGAAAGCGAAAAGGTACTCGACTATACGGGACATACGGTGCTCTCGAGAGGAATCGAACCTCTATTGCCGGCTCCGCAAGCCGGTGTCCTATCCGTTGAACGACGAGAGCGTATTGTGATGTATATCAAAATCCGAGCCAAGCCGCCACTAGGTCGACAATGGTGCGGGAGTGCTCACCCTCGTCGACGGAGCGAAGAAAGTGAGCGTAGACGGCGTCCGCATCGACGTTCTCAAGCGGGATGAGCAGGTGCGGCGAGAGCCAGCTCGCGGTTTTGATAGAAAGCAGGGGAGGAAGATCGCCCTCGATATCCTCAAGGACGGTGAAAGAGATCATCCGTTCGAAAGGATGGAGGTCGTCGTTTATGAGAAGCCCCTGCTCGACAAGGCGGAAACGGTGCAGGGGCGGATGCTTGGCGGCGTGGAGCGCAAGCGCGGCCGCCGCAGCGACGACGAGGAATGCGAGCAGGTAATTGCCGAAAAGCACGAGCGCGATAACGAGCGCGGTCGCGAGGATGCCGAGCGCCCAATACCAATCCGCGCTCTTCGGGTTGTGTTCATACTCCTTTCCTTCCCATTCCAAGATGACGCTGCGAGGCATGTTGAAATGATAGCAGAGTGTGCAGGGAAACGTTCGATTTATGCACTCTTCAGTCCCGAATTTGGATAAATGCATCCCAATCCTTACAGAAAACACTGTCGAGGTTGAATATAATATTATGTAGTGTGCTGCTCACTTCTTGGCATTTGCCTTTTTAAATTCCAGAGCGGATAAAGCTGCTTCCGCAGCACGTCCAATGGGATCGCGTTCGTACAGAGACATATGGTTGCCCTTGATGCTATAAAACCCGTCAAGCATGTTCGCATGCACCATTTGCAAAACTTTTTCCATGGAAAATACCTTATCGTCCACAGCATGGATGATCGAGACACCGATACCTTTGGAATGAATTTCCGCAAGAGCCGGTGTTATGTCTGCTTGTCCAATCGACCTTATTTCTTGCACGGTTGCGACAAGGTTTGAGAGAATTGATTTGATACCGACACTGCGGGGAGCAGGATATTGGGCACGCCCAAGATCCTTGTTCGAAGCCTGGTCCGCCGCGTCAGCCAAAGTCCGCCGTATCAATTCCAGAGCGCTAACGGTTCCAACTATCCCTGCGGGTTCGACCAGAACGATATTCTCAAATTTCTCGGGGTATAAAACCGCGGCGACGGCAACAGAGATTGCGCCCTCGGAATTGGCGATGACATTTATTTTCTGCAACTCCTTTTTCTCGAGCAGACTTAAAAGAAGTTCAAGTTTGCGCATCTCGGCGGGAGGCAAATCCCCTTCGGCTCGCTCGCTCGGTATGCCATGAGGAGCATAGGCGGATATTACCCGCCTACCTGCTTCAGCTATCCGAATAATCGAATCCTTAAGTGCCTCTGGCGTTGCGGAAAAACCCGGAATCACGAGCGTGGGAACTTCAGTCTTCAAGTCCTCAGGAACGATATCGACAACATCGACCGGTTTTCCATTCAGTTCGAGAGTGTGCGGATTATCAAACTGAGCGAGTAATTTTTTATGTGTGATCCCCTCCGAACTTTCAATAAGGGCCTTGGCATCAGGCCCTTGCCTGGAAGGGCGTTCGAGTGACATCCTTTTATTCTACCTTATCAGCGGATGGTGCAGGATTCGAACCTGCGGTACCTTGCGGTACGGCGGATTTCAAGTCCGCTGCTTTCGACCTCTCAGCCAACCATCCGAGAAACTATTGCGCCTGCGCCGATGATGACGTGTGCATCGGCGTCTCCCCGTGCGTCTCCGGAGAATCCTTCTTAGGACGGAACCAGATGAGATAGACGATCTCGAGGATACCGAGAGTGTTGATGACGAGTATCGCGATGAACCACCATTTCTGGCTGCCGCGCGCAGCATACCAAAGGGAAAAGCCTTTCAGGACAACAGTCCAAAGCGCCGCGAGGAGGAGAAACGGGATGAAAATACTCATGTATTCGAGCATATAAGGGGAGTAGAAGGGGGTGAAGACGTGCATATTCTTAGAGCGTACCATACACTTTCTTTATGCGGTACCTCGGTGTGGATTATGGAAGCAAGAAAATAGGGCTCGCGCTCTCGGACGAGGCGGGAACAATGGGCTTCCCGCACGCCATCGTCCCCCATACGCCGCGGCTCTTCGATGAAGTCCGCTCCCTTATAAAGAGGGAGCGCGTCGGTGCTGTTGTCATCGGGGATTCGAGGAATCTCGCCGGCAGTGAAAACGAGATCGCGAAGGATGCGCGCTCTTTCGGGGAGCAGCTCTCCAAGACGCTTAAGATACCGGTCTTCTTCGAGTCGGAGGTGTTCACGAGCGCCGAGGCGCGCCGCGTGCACGAACGTACGGGCAAATCGCGCGCGCAAGCGCGCCGCGTCGCGGTCGACGCCTCCGCCGCCGCGCTTATTCTCACGAGTTATCTCTCACGAAAGAACCATGAACAAGCCGCGCATAACGATTGACGAGTTTAGCAAGTTAGAAGTAACAGTCGGCACCGTCTTGGGCGCCGAGCGCGTGCCCGAGACCGATAAGCTTTTGCGGCTCACGGTCGACTTCGGCGAAGAAAGCGGTCCGCGCCAAATCGTTTCCGGCATCGCCGCTTATGTGCCGGAACCCGCGTCGCTCATCGGCCGCCAGCTTGCTTTCGTGACGAATCTGGAGCCGCGCACGATACGCGGACTCGAAAGCAACGGGATGCTTTTCGCGGTCGGTTCGGACGAGTCGTTTGCATTTCTCACTCCTGACCAACCGGTACCGCCCGGTACGGGTGCGCATTAAGCTCTTTCCATCACCGACCTGCGGTATACTGCGAACATGTCCTTTGTTTCCGGTGAACGCCTGCGTGCCGCTTTCGCGCCGCCGCGCTATCTCGCGTTCCCGCTTTCCGGCATCGATCTCTCTACGAGCGGCGTCAAGGCGGTCCGTCTCGCGGAAGGCGCGCAGGGGCTTACGCTTGCAAGCTATGCCGAAGAACGGCTCCCTGCGGGGGCGTTTACAGACGGAGAAATCGTAGACCGCGGCGCGGTCGTTGCGGCGCTCTCCGCTGCGGCCAAGACAGCGGGCATTTCTTCCGTCAACGCCGCGTTGCCGGAGTCGAAATCGTATCTTTTCGAGGCTACGGCCCCGGGGAAGAAGAAGACGGAATGGCGGACGGTGATCGAGCAGCGCATCGACGAGCTCGTGCCTCTGCCGCCGCCCGAGACAGCGTTCGACATCGTCGGGGTAGGGCAAGGGGAACATGGCGATACGCTTGTTGCGGGCATCGGTTTCGCGCGCCGCATCGTCGATGACACACTCTCTGCGTTCGACCAGTCCGGCATCGAAGTCCGGGCGCTCGAAGGAGAGACGTTTGCGATGGCGCGCGCGCTTCTTCCCGCTGGAGACGAGTCTACGACGCTCATCATCGACGTCGGCAAGACGACGACGAAAATCTCGGTCGTCGCGAAACGCATACCGCGTTTCGCGACGACCATCGGTATCGGCGGCCACGCGCTCACGCTCGCGGTGCAGAAACATTTCGGCGTTACGGAAGCCGAAGCGCGGAAGGTGAAGGCCGAACGCGGCATCGTCCCCGCGCCCGGGAACGAAGACTACCTTGCCGCGATGCTCTCGACGGTTTCTGCGATCCGCGACGAGATAGCGACCCGGCTCAACTACTGGCAAGAAAAGGCCGCGCTCAAAGGGGTGCACGAGCAGGTAACGCACGCCATCCTCGTCGGCGGCAACGCTTCGGTGCGCGGGCTTCCGGAATATCTCGAAAGCGCCTTGCGGGTTCCTGTCGCCGCCGGCAATGTTTTTACGAATCTCGCCTCGCGCGATATCTGGATCCCGGCGCTTGATTACACCGAGTCACTCGCCTATGCGACGGCGATAGGCCTCGCGCTGCGCGACCATGCCAAGCCGTATGCATAGCGAACTCACAAACCTCCTTCCGCTCGAACGCCGCCACGCGCTGCGCCGCAGCTACTTCCTGCGCCTCGGCGTCGTCGCGCTCCTGTTCGCGAGCGCGCTTACGCTCGCCGCCGCCGTGCTGCTCCTGCCGACCTATGTCTTCCTCGTGAACAGTTATCACGCGAAAGAAGCGCGTCTCGCGAGTATCGAATCCACGCTTTCTTCTTCCGATGAGACAGCGCTTTCCGCGCAGCTTGCCGCTCTCTCGAACGATGCGGCGACTCTGGTTGCGCTTGAAAACGCCCCCTCGGCAAGCGCGACCATACGCGCCGCGCTTGCTACGCCGCGCCCGGGCATTACGCTTTCCGGCATCAGCTACACGCCCGCGACGGGTACCGCCGCGGGTACGCTCGTGCTTTCCGGCACGGCCGCGTCGCGCGATACGCTCCGGAGCTACCAGCTTGCGCTTCAAGGCGCCTCGTTCGCGCGCTCCGCCGATCTGCCGGTCTCCGCCTATGCGAAAGACACGGACATCGCTTTCACTATCACCGTGACACTCGCTCCATGAAATCTCCCCTTACACAGCTCTTCGGCGCGCTCGCTCTATGCATCGTCTCTCTCGTCGGCTACGGGGTCTGGTATGCCTATCTGGAGGCCGAAAGCGCTTCCATAGCGGAAATACAGAGCAAGATCGACGCGAAGACCGTGACCGCCGCCCATGCCGCTTCCGTGCGGGCGTCTCTCGCAGAGATTTCAGGAGATGAGGCCGCGATGCAGGGCTATTTCGTTCCGGAGACCGGCATCGTGACTTTCATCGACAGTCTCGAAGCGTACGGACGCTCTCAAAAGGCCGCTGTAAACATCCTCTCCGTTTCTTCGAACACTACCGGCACGCACCCGGCGTTCGTGCTCGCGCTTACCGTACAAGGCTCGTTTGACGCTGTAATGCGCACTGTTGGCTTGATGGAGTACGCACCGTACGACCTTTCGATAGCAGGGCTATCTCTCGGAGAAGACGCCAAGAATAGCTGGCACGCTAACCTCACTATACTTGTCGGCTCATCGCTTGCTGCTGCGGCAAGCGCGCAAAGCGCATCGACGAGCGCCCCTGTCCTCACAGGAGCATCCTCATCCCCTCCGTCGGGAGTGCGTCCGCTTCAATAATTTAATTTATGAACACTTCTACTCTCATCGGCCCCTTTCTCAAACGACTGCGTTCCATGGCGCGTATTGACCCGTCGCGCGACTGGCTGATATTGCTCGGCCTCTCAACGATCATTCTCGCGAGCAGCATCGCCTGGAACGTGTGGACGTTCAACACGGTCGCAAACGGCGGTAGCATCGGCGCGCCGGTAGACAGGACGTTACCGGCCTTTAGCCGTTCGTCGCTCGACGCCATCCACGCCATTTTCGCGCAACGGGCCGCCGAGGAGACGAAATACGAGACAGGCGTCTATCAATACGCCGACCCTTCGCAGTAGACGCCGTTCCCGGAGCCGCTCTCTTGGTAGTAACGCGCGCATACGCTAAGGTAGAAACGTTCTTTGCCCCGGTAGCTCAATGGATAGAGCAGCGCTCTTCTAAGGCGTTGATGTGGGTCCGATTCCTACCCGGGGCACAGGCAGCGAAACCAGCGCCGCGGCGCATGGTAGAGTTTGTGCGGACGCACACTTTCTTTGGAGGTTTCCAATGAAGATCGAACATGAGATTAAGGACGTTGGAATCGTGCGCGGACGCTCTATCGCCGAAGCGCTCGCAGCGCGCGCAGGCAGCCGCTTTTTCGGCGGCCTCCCGCACCTGCTGTTGAACACATTGTCTCGAAACAAGCCTCCCAATGTTTCCGCTGAAGAACGCGAGCTTGCTGAAGTCTTGCATGAACCGCTCTGGAAAGAGTACGAGGGTGAGAGGATATGCAAACGGACGCTCGCGCTCGCGTCGCTCGACAAGGGGATGAGCATACGGGAGTGCTATCGAGAGCTCGGTAACGCTTGCTATTATCCGGCGAGCATCAGCGAAGGGATGTCCTATCTGTCGGCTCGTACCGCCCCGAGCGGAGAAGCCGGCCTCATCCTTCATCTCGGAACGATTCTCCGTATAGAATATAGGGAATACAGACTGCTCACCAGGAAGAACAGCGCCGTCGCGCTTGTTGCTATCTATCCCGCGACACAGCTAAAGCCGCATTACAAAATAGTCGTGGTGAAGAAGGGGAGTACGCAGCAGTTCTCAAGATGATCCGCAGCCGTTGAGGGGAAACGACTGCGGATTTTCATCTCGCCGGCACGGTGCGTGCGGGGCATTGTCTCGTTGCGGGTCCTGCGGTACCGTGGAGAGACGCTCCTGGCGGACAGAGCAAGGGCATGTGGCGGAATTGGTATACGCGTACGTCTCAGAAGCGTATGTCGCAAGACTTGGGAGTTCGAGTCTCCCCATGCCCACTAAGGGCGGCTGGCTATAGAATAGGACGTAACGCACCCTTAGCTCAGTTGGTAGAGCAGCGCATTTACACTGCGAAGGTCGGGGGTTCGAGCCCCTCAGGGTGCACCGGAAACCGAAGATGAATCTCCCTATCCTCTACGAAGACGCCGATATCGTCGCGGTCGCGAAGCCCGCAGGGCTTTTGACGCACTTGCCTCCCACCAAACCCGCGGAAAGCGCTTCCGCCGACGGCGTCGAGCCGTCGGCGGAAGGATGGTTCAAAGAGGCATATCCGACCGGAGCGGGGTATGTGCATCGGCTTGACCGCGACACTTCAGGCGCCCTTGTTTTCGCAAAGAACGCCGCAGCCTACGAATTCTTGCGGAAAGCGTTTCGCAATCGGGAGGTGAAGAAGACGTATCTTGCGTTTGTGTACGGCTCGCCGAAAGAGAAGAAGGGTTCGATAGATTTCGACATCGGACGTTCGCGCAAGGACTTTCGTCTCCGCAGCGCCCAGCCGAAGGCGAAGGGACGTTTGCGTGAGGCACTTACGCGCTATGAAGTGCTTGGCGAAACGGACGGCTACGCCCTGCTCCGGGTGAGTCCGGAGACAGGCAGGACGCACCAGATCCGCGTCCACCTCAAGGCGATCCATCATCCGATCATCGGCGACTCTCTCTACGCGACGAACCGTCCGCCGGCGCTCGGCATCATTCGTCTCGCCCTGCACGCCCATACGCTTGATCTTCCGCTCCCGGCGGGCGGGCGGGCGCATATCATCGCGCCCGTCCCTCCCGACCTCGCTCCCGCTTTCACGCACTTCCCCGGCGCGGCAGAAAAGTTTGCCGTCCTTGAGCGCGCGTGCTAGAGTGCGCGACAACATGCAGAAGGTCATAACGCCGGTTAATGCAGAAGGGCGCGCGAAGCTCGGTATCCGCTCGGGAGATACCGTGCGCGTCGTGCAGAACATCACGGAACTCAAAAAAGGGCGCGGTACCGACAAGAAAGAGAAGACCACCAAGAATACCCGCAAGCAGGCTTTCGAGGGCCTCGTGCTTTCCGTGAAGCACGGTACCGAGGCGGGGGCCTCCTTCACCGTCCGGACGACGCTTTCGGGAGTCGGCGTCGAAAAGACGTTTCCGCTCTACTCCCCGATGATCGATTCTATCGAGATCGTGAAGCGCTCTGCAGTCCGTCGCGCGAAGCTCTACTTCATTCGCGAGAAGGCGGCAAAGGAGGTTCGCCGTCAGCTGCGAGGCGCGCGTATGATGCACCTCAAGAGCGACGAGGCTGTTGCGCCCGCTGAAGTCTCGGCAGAAACAGAAGCGGCAGTCGTTGAGCCAGCCGTTGCCGCCACTGAAGCAATCGCTGCCTAGTTTTTCTGTAGACGAAAAAGCGCAAATCGTTTTGCGGTTTGCGCTTTTTCGTTTATAGTACGGGTTCTGCCCAGGTGGTGTAATTGGTAAACACGTATGCTTGAGGTGCATATGCCGCAAGGCGTGGAGGTTCAAGTCCTCTCCTGGGCACCCTGAAAGTGATACTATAAAGTGTGCAGTCGGTTAGCAGCTAATCGAATGGTCGTGCTAAAAGAATTCAAACAATTCCTTCTTCGCGGGAACGTGGTCGACCTGGCAGTCGGCGTCGTGATCGGCGCCGCGTTCGGTACGGTCGTTACCGCGCTCGTTTCAGATCTTTTGACACCGCTCATTTCAGCTCTCGTGAAAGTGCCTGATTTCAAGGGCCTCTCATTCACGATCAACGGCAGCCAGTTTATGTATGGTCACTTTATAAATACCGCCATCTCATTCCTGCTCTCCGCCGCCGCGATTTTCTTTTTCGTTATCAAACCAATGAACCTGCTTGTGGCGCATTCTCGCAAAGGAGAGGTCGCGGATCCGACGACTAAGAAATGTCCCGAGTGCCTCAGCGAGATCCCGCTCAACGCTCGGCGCTGTGCCCATTGCACGCAACCGGTGGCGTAAAGAAAGCCTTTTTAAAATAAACAGGGCCCGAACGCGTGCGTTCGGGCCCTTAAGCATCTCCCGATGCGCCCGCTTACGAGTTATGCCATGCGAAATGAGCGGTATACTTGGCGTATGCTCTCTGCCCCGGTACCACGACCTCGCTCCGCTCGTTTGGCTACTATCAAGCGAACGAGGAAATACCGAAGTCA
>JAJXUQ010000057.1 GCA_021782685.1 bacterium | reverse complement strand
AAGGACATCATCGGCCGCGTCGACTTACGCATCCTCCCCCTCAACAAAAGCGGGTTCTTCCCTGGTGCCGCATCCTATACGACAAGCGCAATTAATTCTCCCGCTACCGCCACTACTACCGCGACTCCATGATACGCGAGACGATACCGGCAGATGAGATACTGAGCAAAGCGTACGCAGTCGGCCAATACTACGGCTTCACGCCGCTCGCTGCGCTCGCGGCGAAAAAACGCGGTGCGGCGAAGACGAAAGGATACCCCGAGACGCTCTCTGCTCTCCCGCTCGACCCGGTCGCCGAGACCGTCGCGGGCTTCCTCAAACAGTGCCAGCACATCGAACCGGCGCCCTCGGCGCGTCAGCCGCTTTTCGTGTGGCATACCAACATCGCGCCTGGCCGGCAGGCACAGAAGAAAGCGACCGTGCAGTTCCACGCGCTCGGCTCTGACCGCGCGATAGCCGATGCGGTCGTCATCCGCGCGCTCGTCGCTCTCACCCGCGACCTCTATCACGAGGAGCCCGTCGTCCGCATCAACTCGATGGGCGACAAGGAGACTCGCGCGCGCTACGCGCGCGAGCTCAGTACGTTCTTCAAGAAACGCGCGAACGGCCTCCCCGAGGAGTGTCTCGAGCGCGCCAAGTGCGACACGTTCGACGCGGCAGAATTCGCCATCGCAAACGAATGCGCCGACGACCTCCCCGCGCCGACCGAGCACCTCTCCGACGCGAGTCGCAAGCGCTTCGAGGACCTGCTCGAATACCTCGAGCGGACCGAAACGCCCTACGAGCTCGCGCGCGACCTCATCAGCCGCGGCAACGTATGGAACGACACTTGTTTCGAGCTCGTCGTAGGCGGCAAGCGCGTCGCCTGGGGGTCGCGCTACAATGATCTCACGAAACATTTCTTCCCCGCCGGTATGAGCGCGACCGGTGCCGTACTCCACCTCGCGAGCGAGGGTGCCATCGTGAAGAAAGTCGCCGTCCCGCGCCTCCGGTTCCATTTCGTCCACATCGGCGACGAAGCGAAACGGGTCTCTATCCGCCTCGCTGAGGACTTCCGCAAAGCGCGCGTGCCGCTGACCCAGAACATCGGCGTGGAGTCCCTCACCGAGCAGCTAGGGCTCGCAGAGCGCATCAACAGCCCCTACCTCCTCATCATGGGCCGCAAAGAAGCGCTCGAAGGCTCCGCCATACTCCGCAACCGCGCGACCCAGGTCGAAACCACCCTCCCTCTTTCCAATCTCATCGAGCGCCTCAAGTCCGTCGCTTGATAAAACATAGACAATTCGTACCCCCTCGTGGTAGGATTCTGGAATCATGTCAGCAACAGAAGGCATTCGCGTAGAGGTCCGTCGCGGGAAGAACGAGAGTTCGACCGCGCTTATCCGCCGCTTCACCCGCCGCGCGCAGGGGCTTGGCCTCGTCCGCGCCGTCCGCAACGGCCGCTACTGGGAGCGCCCGATGTCCAAGAACGTCGAACGCAAGCGTGCTCTCATCTCGAAGGTCCGCCGCGAGAATTACAACGAGCAGGTCAAGCTCGGGAAGATCGACCCGGCAGCCAAGAAGACGCGTAAGCGCTAGGACGGATGGCAAAAGTTGAAATAACCAATCTCACGCGGCGCCCCTCGCCGCGTTTTGCCTATTCCGACGTAGCCGAGAATGTGCTCCCCGGCTGGAACATCTCGCTCGTCTTCGTCGGTCCGACGAAAGCGCGTGCCCTGAACGAGCAGCTCCGCGCGAAAACCTACATCCCGAATGTCCTCTCGTACGAGGTCGGCGAGAAGAGCGGCGAGATCCTCATCTGCCTCGCAGAAGCGGAGAAACAGGCTCCTGCGCACGCCATGAGTGCCCGTGAATTTGTCCTCTACCTGTTTATCCACGGTCTCTTGCATTTGAAGGGATGGGCGCATGGCAGTACTATGGAACGATGCGAACGAACACTCATGGCGCGATTCGGGAAATAGGCTGCGCCTCCATCTCCTTATGTCGCGCCGAATAGCGACCGGCATCGACATCGGCACCTACCAGGTGAAGGTGGTAGTCGTCGAAGAACTCGCCGATAAGAACGGCGCTCGGCAACTGCGCATCATCGGCACCGGCCTGGCCGAGTCGAAGGGCCTGCGCCACGGCTATATCGTCAACAAGGAGGAGGTGACGGCGAGCATCATCCGCGCAAAGCAGCAGGCGGAAGCGACGGCGCGCGTACCGCTCCGCTCTGCCTTCCTCGCCGTCGGCGGCATCTCGCTCGACGAGGCGCGCGCGACCGGTTCGACCATCATCTCGCGCGCCGATCAGGAAATCACCTCGCTCGACCTCGACAAGGCCGCGAAGACCGCGCGCGAAGCGGCCGCTCCCGGTTTCCTCAACCGCCACGTGCTCCACAGCATCCCGCTTGAGTATCGTATCGACGGCGTGAAGACGCTCGGCGATCCGCTCGGCATGAAAGGCGTCAAACTCGAAGCAGAGTACCTCTTCGTCACCTGTCTCGCTCAGCACGAGGAGATGCTCGCGAAGGCGGTTGAGGACGCCGACATCGAGATTATCGACCAGATGGCCTCGCCCCTCGCCGGTTCCTACGTCCTCCTCGACGGCGAGCAAAAAATGAAAGGCTGCGTGCTCGCGAATATTGGCGCCGAGACCGTCTCGATTGTCGTTTACGACGAGGGGATTCCCGTCTCGGTGAAAGTATTCCCGATGGGCTCGAGCCACATTACCGACGATATCGCCCTCGGCTTCCGCATCTCGCTCGATGAAGCGGAGCGCGTGAAGCTCGGCCGCCTCTCGGGCCAAATGTATCCTCGCAAGAAAATCGACGACCTCGTCACGTCCCGTCTCAATGCTATGTTCACCCTCATCGACAAACACTTGAAGTCGCTCGGCCGCCGCGGCCCCTTGCCCGCCGGCATCATTATCAGCGGCGGCGGTGCGGGTATAGGAAGCATCAGCGACATCGCGCGCGGATCATTGAAGCTTCCTTCAAGACTCGCCGAATTCCGCCTCTCCTCCGATACGAAGATCCAGGATGCGACCTGGGCCGTCTCCTACGGCCTTGCGCTCTGGGGACTCACCGGCGATACCGGCACCCCGAAAAAGAATTTTCGCGCCGTTTTCGACAAGTTCTTCCAGCAGTTCCTTCCCTAAGCACGTTTCGTATCCTCAGATTGTCAATATTTGCATACTCCCCCGTTCTGCTATGATGACGGAAACTTATCCGCCCCATATCCATACCTATGTCAAAACGCGTTGAACCAGAGATCGAGACCTTCGCCCGCATTCGCGTCGTCGGC
>JAJXUQ010000056.1 GCA_021782685.1 bacterium | reverse complement strand
CGGCTGCGCAACCGGGTCGAAGCCGTTCACGCGGATAGTCCCCTCGGTCGGATGCAGCAGCGTCGTGAGCATCTTGATCGTCGTCGACTTTCCCGCGCCGTTCGGACCGAGAAAGGCAAAGATGTCTTCTGCTTCTACTGAAAATGAAATGTTGTCCACTGCGATGAAATCGCCGAATTTTTTCGTGAGATTCCGTACCTCGATGCTGGCTTCCATACGTTATGCCACTCGCTTGTTCTTCTTCTGTGCGATCGCCGCGCGGAGGAATTCGGTAAAGAGCGGATGAGGGGAGAGCGGGCGCGCTTGGAACTCCGGATGGAATTGCGTGCCGAGCATAAAAGGATGCGCCGTCCGCGGGAGCTCGGCTATCTCCATGAGGACGCCGTCGGGGCTCGTGCCCGAGAAGACGAGGCCGGCTTCCTCGAGCCGCTTCACGTACGCGGGATTTATCTCGTAGCGGTGGCGATGCCGCTCCTCGACAAGCTCGCTCTTATAGGCGCCGCGCGCGATCGTGTTTTTCTTGAGGTAGCACGGATAAGCGCCGAGGCGCATGGTGCCGCCGTATTTGTTGTCGGCGATATGCTTCTTCTGCTCGAGCATGACGTCGACCACCGGATCTTCCGCGCTCTTCTTTATCTCGGTCGTATGCGCGCCCTTGAGAGCGAGCACGTTTCGGGCATACTCGATGACCATGAGCTGCATGCCGTAGCAGAGGCCGAAGTACGGGATCTTCTTCTCACGCGCGAACCGTATCGCCTGTATCTTCCCCTCGATGCCCGTCTCGCCGAAGCCGCCGGGGACGATGATGCCGTCGTAGCGGGCGAGCGCGGCAAGCGTCTTGGTATCCCGCTCTATGCTTTTCGAGTTTACCCAGGTGATCTTCGGCTGCCGACCGAGCTTCGCCGCGGAGAACTTGATAGCTTCGATGACCGAGAGGTACGCGTCGGAAAGCACGAAGTCGCCGGTATCGAAATACTTCCCGACTATCGCGATATGCACTTCCGGCGCTTTCGTGTCCGCCGTCGCGAGCGCGAACTTCTTCCACGTGGCGAGCGATGCCCTGCGTTTCTCGGGCAGCTTCAAAGCGTCGAGAAGCGCATTGCCGAGCTTGTCTTTTTCGAAGTTGATCGGCGCCTCATAGATGCTCTTGATGTCCGGCGCGGCGATGACGCGATCCTTCCGCACGTTGCACCACACCGCGAGCTTCTCCTTGCGCTTCTCGTCGATGGGCTCCCTGGAGCGCGCGATGATGAAGTCCGGCTGCACGCCGTAGGAGTTCAGGTCGCGCACGGCCGTCTGGGTCGGTTTCGTCTTCATCTCGCCGAGCGTGCCGGGCGTCGGCAGGTACGACACCATGACGAAAAGTACGTCTTCCGGCTGGTTCATCTTCAAAACGCGCGCCGCTTCGATGAAGAGCGCGTTCTGGAAGTCGCCTATCGTGCCGCCTATCTCGATGACCGAGACGCGGCTGCCGTTGTACGCGGCAGCTTTCCCTATCCTGCGGAGGATCTCATCGCGCACGTGCGGGATGGCTTCTACGCACTTGCCGCCGTACTCGAGCGCGCGCTCGCGGGCGATGACCGACTGGTACACCATGCCGCTCGTCATGTAGTCATCGTTCGTGAGGTCGCGTCCGAGGAAGCGCTCGTAGTTGCCCATGTCTTGGTCGGTCTCAAGGCCGCTCCGCAGCACAAAGACTTCGCCGTGTTCGGTCGGATTCATCGTCCCCGCATCGACGTTCAGGTACGGATCGACTTTCACGAGATTCACCGGATAGCCCTTCTGCTCGAGCAGGAGGCCGAGCGAGCTCGTGACGACGCCCTTCCCGACGCCGCTCATCACGCCGCCGAGCACGAATACGTACTTATGACCTTCTTTTGCCATACTTGATCAGACGTTCAGGTATTTACGGATGGCAAGCACCGAGGCGATGGCGCCGAGCAGGATGCCCGAGAGCATCAGCACGCCGAAGAAGAGGATGAAGTGGCTGTCGTAGTAGCCGGCAAGGCTGAAGCCGCCGAACCAGGTCGCGGTCTTTTCTCCCACGTACCAGATCGTCGGCCAGAGAAGGAAGAGGACGATCAGCGCTGCAAGAATGCCCGTAATGACGCCCTCGACGACGAAGGGTCCTTGGATGTACGCGTTGCTCGCGCCCACGAGCCGCATGACCGCTATCTCATCCTTGGCAGTGTAGATGGCGAGACGGATGGTAGCGAAAGCGATGAGAATCGACGCGATGGCGAAGAAGATGACAACCGCGAAGCCGACCTCGCGCGTAGCTCGTATCGCGAGCGAGAGGCGGTCTATGACGTTCTTGTTCTGCGCGTAATTTATGCGGTCGATTATGGACGTGCCGTCGGAAGAGAGCGCCGGCGACGCCTCGAGGAAGTTCACGATGCTCTCGTACTCGGAGGGGTCCTTCGCACGTACCTCGAGCGAAGCGTCGAGCGGATTGCCGCCGAGCTGATCGAGCGCCTGGAGCGTGAGCTGATCGTTCGCGTGGCGCGCGCGGAATGCCGTGAGCGCATCGGCGGCCGAGGTGTAGGTGACGCTCGACACCTGCGGCAGCTTCTCAAGCTGATCCCGTACGGCGAATATGTCCTGCTCGCTCGCGGTCGTGACGAAATAGACCGAGACATCGACCTTGTTCTTGATCGTGTCGAGCGTGAAGGAGAGGAGCGCCGAAAGGAAGACGAGCGAGCTGATGATCGCAAGCGTTACCGTCATGATGAGCACGGTCGCCGCCGAGACCGCGCCGCCGCGGACGAAATTCTTGCTGCCGCCGACAAGTACCCGTTTGATGACCATCCATTTCATATGCGGATTCTACAGGACGTACTTGCCTTCTGCATCATCGCGCACGATGCGCCCGCGGTCGATGGTCACGACGCGCCTGCCGATAGCGTCGACCACGCCCTTGTTGTGCGTCGTGATGATGATGGTCGTACCGAGCTCGTTTATCTTCTTGAGGATCTCGACGACCTCGTAGGTGTTTATGGGATCGAGGTTGCCCGTCGGCTCGTCGGCGATGATGAGGTCCGGCTGGTTGATAATCGCACGGCCGATGGCGATGCGTTGCTTCTCGCCGCCCGAAAGCTGATCGGGGAAATGCAGGGCCTTGTCGGCGAGATTCACCAGCCCGAGGATATAGGGGACGTCGCTCGCTATCTCGTCGTCCGAGCGGCCCGCGGCCTCCATCGCGAAAGCGATGTTCTCATAGGCGGTCTTATTCGGGATGAGGCGGAAATCCTGGAAGACCATGCCGATCTTGCGGCGATAGTGGTGGAGCGCCGAGCTCGGCAGCTCGTTCACGTCGACGGATTCGAAGAAAACGACGCCGTCTGTGGGGCGTTCTTCCGCCAGAAGAAGCTTCAGAAGCGTCGTCTTCCCCGCGCCCGAGTGGCCGACGACGGAAACGAATTCCTTGGGAGCGACCGAGAGCGTGATCTCCTCGAGAGCTGCCGTATC
>JAJXUQ010000055.1 GCA_021782685.1 bacterium | reverse complement strand
GTTTGTTGAGGATATCGAGCATGGTGTAGAGCGTGGTCGTCTTTCCGGAGCCCGTCGGTCCCGAGATGAGGATGATGCCGGTCGTCTGTTTGAGCGCGTGATGTATGCGTTCGAGGTTTTCTCCGTGGAGACCGAGCGCGTCGAGCGTGAACCCTTCTCCGGTCTCGCGCAAGAGGCGCATCACGATCTTTTCTCCGAAGAAGGTCGGGAGAATCGAGACGCGGAAAGAAACCTGGTCCGCCTCGGTCTCCATCTTGAAGCGCCCGTCCTGCGGCAGGCGCTTCTCGTCAAGCTTCAGGTTCGAGAGCACCTTGATGCGCGCGACGATGCCCGCCGCCGCGGCCTGCGGCAGCGTCATGGCGTCATGGAGGATGCCGTCGATGCGATAGCGGACAAGGACTTCGGTCTCCATCGGTTCGATGTGGATATCCGAGGCGCCCTGTACGATGGCGTGCCGCAAGAGCGTATCGACGATGCGCACGATAGGCAGGTCTTCCGCCATCTTCTTGAGCTCATCGCCGGAAAGGCTTTTCTCCCCTTCCGTAACGACGCGGATCTTCCCCGCTTCGGTCGAGATGATGTCTCCGAACTCGTCTTTCAGCGACTTCTGATACTGCAGGAGCGCGTGCTTGATGCTTTCGGTATCGGTGAGCCGCGGGAATATCTTGAGGCCGGTCTTTTTGCGCACGGACTCGATCGAAGCGAGGTCCTCGACGTCGAGCATCGCCACTTCGAGCGCGTCCCCCTCTTTCTTGAAGGCGATGATGTTATGCGTGCGCGCAATCGGTTCGGGGATAAGCATGAGGACATCGACGGGGATGCGGTGTTCTTTCAGGTTTACAAAAGGGATGCCGAGCACGTACGCCTGGATGCGCCGCAGCGCGTCCTCGGTGATGGATCCGCGGGCGATAAGCAAGTCGCCGAGCGATTGTCCGCGCTCCTTTGCCTCGGCGGCGGCGGCATCGACGTCTTTTTTAGCAACGAGTCCCGAATCGATAATGAACTCTTTCAGCTCCCCTTCCGAAACGTGCATATGCATCAAAGTATACCTCGTGAGCTATCCGTTCTTCATCCGGTTGTGCACTAAAGCGGAACGTACTTACGGAGCAGAGCATGCCCGGAACTTTCCCCGCTCCGTTCGGCGCGGCGGTCTTTGTCGGATTCTTGACGCAATGCCGGGTATTTGGTATCCTATAAACATCTGAAACGTCCGCGCTGCGGACTTTCTTTACAAAAGTGCGACATACACATTCCATATGATTGACTTGAAAACCATCAATGCAGTGCTCGGGGAGTTTGAGAATCGCGGGATAAGCCGCGCGACGATGATCGACGCTATCGAGAGCGCGATGGCGACCGCGTACAAGCGCGAATACGGCAAGCGCGGGCAGATCGTGCGCGCGAAACTCGATCTCGATACCGGTACCGTTTCTTTCGAGCAGGTGAAGACGGTGGTGGATGACACTACCGTGCGCTTCCCTGCCGAGGGCGAGGTGTTCGAGGAGCATGCGTACCCGCATGCGTTTCATGGAGAAGAAGAACAGCTCGGAGAAGGCGAATTACCGCGCTTCGATCCCGAAAAGCACATACTGCTCGCAGACGCGAAGCGCATGAAGCGCGGCGCCTCGCTGGGCGAGGAAATCGTCTTCCCGCTTGAACCGCAGGATGATTTCGGCCGCATCGCAGCGCAAACCGCCAAGCAGGTGGTCATCCAGAAAGTGCGCGAAGCCGAAAAACTTTCGATGATGGAGGAATTCGGCGAAAAGAAAGGAGAGATCGTCAGCGGCACCGTGCAGCGCATGGAGCGCGGAGCGCTTTTCGTCGATCTCGGACGTACGACCGGTATCATCTCGTACGAAGAACAGATTCCGGGCGAACGCTACCGCATGGGCGAGCGCATCCGGGCATACCTCTACGCGGTCGATGAAGGTTTCCGCGGCGTGTACCTGAGGCTTTCCCGCGCGCACCCGCTTTTCGTCGTGAAGCTTTTCGAGCTTGAAGCGCCTGAGCTCGCGGCCGGCTCTATCGAAGTCAAGGCGCTTGCCCGCGAGCCGGGAAGCCGTACGAAGATAGCGCTTGCCTCGCTTGATCCTCATGTCGATCCGGTCGGGTCGCTCGTTGGCCAGCGCGGCGTGCGCGTCTCCACCGTCATGAGCGAGCTCGGCGGCGAACGCATCGATGTCATCGAATGGAACGATGACCCGAAAGAGTTCGTGAAAGAGGCGCTCTCTCCCGCCGCGCCGATCGACGTAGTCCTCGATGAGGATGAACATCGTGCGACGGTTACCGTGTCCGAGGACGAACAGTCGCTTGCGATCGGCCGCGGCGGGCAGAACGTCCGCCTGGCCGCGAAGCTTACCGGCTGGAATATCGATATCGTGTCGGCGGCGGGCAATGAGGTCGCGGAGTCCGACGGCGAGTCGGTCGAGATCGCCTTGGCCGACGAGGATCCGGCGGAGGCGGCGGGCGTCATGCCGACCGAGAGCGTCGAGGTCGTCACCGACGAGGCCCCGCAGAAGACCGATCTTCCCGCCGAAGAAGAGCTTGCCGAGATACCCGCCGCGGACGAAACAGCCGCCGACGCGGCCGAAGATCGCGACGTAGCGAAGGACGAATAAGGTATACTCATCCGATATGAACTTACTGCACGATATCGACCCGGGTACGAAAGAGGAGATGAACGTCATCATCGAGATCCCGAAGGGGTCTCATAACAAGTATGAGATCGACAAGAAAACGGGAGTCATCAAGCTCGACCGGGTCATGCACAGCGCGCAGGACTACCCGTTCGACTACGGTTTCGTGCCGCAGACCCTGTGGGACGATGGCGACGCGCTCGACGTCGTGCTGCTCACGACTCATCCGCTCGCTTCCGGCATCCTCGTTTCCGCCCGCCCGATCGGCATCCTGCACATGGAAGACGGCGGCGAGCCGGACGAGAAGGTTATCGCGGTCGCATCCGGCGATCCGCGGTATGCCGATGTAAGGGATATTGCGGACGCAAACCAGCACGTGCTTAAGGAGATAGCGCACTTCTTTGCGACCTATAAGCAGATTCAGAAGAAAGAGGTCGTCGTCGGCGATTTCGAGGGCCGTCCGGCGGCAGAAGCCGCATATCTTCGCGCACGGAAGCTGTACGCCGATGCAGCTGACGGTGTAAAATAAGGACTCCTATGGAAAACGAACCGCTTCTTCCTCCCGGGACGCCTTCGCAGAAAGCGCAGTCATGGGGGGTTCTCATCTCGATCATGATCATCGTGTTCATGATCATCGTCGGCGCTTTCTATTCCTGGGGCAAACGGATCGCCGAAGAGCGCGCTCTCGCCGTCCCCGCTACCACCACGCAGCCCTAAATACCCACTTTACCTATGAAATACACGCAACCTCGAGCTTCTATGCTCGTACCGATGGTCATCGAGAAAAGCCAGTTCGGCGAACGGGCATATGACATCTATTCACGCCTCCTGAAGGAGCGTATCGTCTTTCTCGGCGGGCCGATAGATGACGACGTCGCGAACCTTGTCATCGCGCAGCTCCTTTTCCTCGAAGCGGAGGATCCGAAGAAGGATATTTCGCTCTATATAAACTCTCCCG
>JAJXUQ010000005.1 GCA_021782685.1 bacterium | reverse complement strand
ATCCCGCAGCGCTGCTTCGATCTTTGCCGTGTCGGTTTCCGAAATACGCTCTTCATAGACCTTTCTCCATTCTTCTTCCCGCCATTCGTAGAGCGCGGCGCCCGATGTCGGGAGCAGGTACAGGTTGGCGATGTTCGCGTCCTGCGGCAACCGTTCGACCACTTGCCGCAGGAATTGGGAAAGCGCGCCGCCGGAAATCACTCCGACTTTGGTGCGCGCAAGAAGTTTCGCGAGAAGCGCGGCCATGTCGGCCGTGAGCGGCTGCTTGCTCTCGGCGAGCGTACCGTCGAGGTCGAAGAAGAGTATGTCAGGCATGGAGCGTCGTCGATCCGGACCGCAGCGCGTCAATGATATGCGCAAGCGAGGCGACGGCGACGCCGACGACTTTGTCCGCGCCGCCGTAGTAGAGGAAGAGCTTGTCGTCCCGCACGACCATGCCGCAGGAAAAGACGACGTTCGGAATCTCGCCTTCTTTTTCATAGGTTTTGAGCGGCTCGAAGACAGGATCAGCGGTGCGTGCGAGGACTTCGATACCCGAAGCGTCGAGCAGCGCCGCGCCGAGACGGTACGTCGCGTGGCGCGACACCCCGTGATAGATCATGAGCCAGTTGTCGCCGACTTTGACCGGCGGCGCCGCGCTGCCGACCTTCAGTCCGTCCCACATCCCTCGTCGCGGCTCCATGACCTCGATACAGCGCGAGACGCGCCTGCCTGAAGTAAGGTCGGGCAAGAGATCGGCGCAGATCTGATTGTTGATACGATGATAGAGCAGATAATTCCCGTCGATCTTTTCAGGCAGCAGCGCGAGATCCTTATCGTCGACGCCGTCGGGCGTCAGTAAGGAGGGCATGCTCCAGCGGTCAAAACGCCGCGCGAGGAAATCGTCGACGCGTATCGAGGAGACCGCTCCCGCAGGCGCGCGTACGCCGTCGTACGCGGTGTAAGTCAGGTACAGCATATCGTCGATGCGCACGATACGCGGATCCTCGCAGCCGGAATTGCCGGTAGGACTGCCATGTTTCTGTTCGAACTCCGCGCGCGGCACGTAGATCGGCTCCGGCAGGCGTTCGTCGATCGTGATGCCGTCTCCGGAAACCGCGAGACCGATAGTCGAGGTATTTGCCGCATCCATTGCGCGATAGAGGATATGCACCTTGCCGTCGATGTCGATGCTCGCGGGGTTGAAGACGAGCCTGCTCTCGAAGCCGTCGCCGCGCGGCTCGAGGATCGGGTTCTCTTCCGCGCGCAGGAAGGTACGCGCGAGCTGTCCGGGATCCAGAGCGCGCATAAGGTCGTCGAACCGTATGCTCGCTTTGGCGCAGACAGTATCCGCCGCGCCGTACCAGATGTCCAGCCGCCCGTCGTCGCGGGTCGTGCTCGTCGGGAAGACGATGTTGGGCACGGTACCGTACCGTTCGTAGATTTCTTCCGGAACAAGCAGGGATTCGGTGCGCGAGACGAGTCTCTGGGGGTCTTGCGCGTCGAGCAGCGCCGCTTCGACGGAGAAGAGGCGTTTCCGTTCGTCATAGTAATCCTGGATATAGGAATAGATGAGGAGCCAGCCCTTCTCGGTCTTAATCGGCGCCGCACCCACCTCGATGTGATCGTCGTCAACGCGGCGCAGTTCGGGGAGAGCGTGGTCGGCGAGTCGGTCGTGCCAGCGCTGCCAGTATTCCGGATCGAAAAATTCCTCGATACGCTTTGCGCGCGCGAGCGCGATGGTCGGGCGCGGATGCTCCTGCGTCCAGTCGGTATGCGCGGTGAGGAGCAGGACGATATCGCCGTCGATGCGCTCGGGGAAAAGCGTCGCGGCCTTCGCATTGAACGGCGTGATGAGGTGCCGCTCGGTGAAGCGTTCGGAGGTATCCCCGATCGCGAGGCCCACTTTGATATTCTCGGGGCCGAAAGGATATCCGCCGAGCGCGGTATAAAAACAATACCAGCGACCCTCGAAGAAGGTCGCCCGGGGATCTTCGCAACCGAAGCGATCCCAGTCGGTTTCCGGTACGAGCACCTGCCGCCGCGAGTGGAAATGCACGCCATCCTCGGCGAAGGCCGTCCCGACGGTCGAGAGGCCGGCATGTGGCGTCTGCAGCACGTCAGGGTTGCCGACCGCGCGGTAGTAAAGCCGTACACCCTCCCGTGTCCGCACGGCCGAGGGATTGAATGTCGCAATCGCTTCCCAGGGCCGTTCGCGCTGCGGCGAGAGGAGGGGGTTATGCGGTTCTCGGCGGACGATAAACATGGATTCAAGCGGTCTGCGCGCTTTTCGACTCGAACAGGAGCTTGTTCCCCTCGATAAGCGCATCGAGGAACGCGCCGAGCGGCGCGGTGGCGACGCAGACGACCTTATCCGCGCCGCCATAGTAGACGAAGAGCGTGCCGTCGCGGACGACCGCGCCGCAAGCATACACGATGCCCGGCTTACCGTTATTTTCGTAGTGCTCATCGGGAGTGAGGACGGGCAGCACAGCACGTGCAAGCACTCTCGTCGGATCGGCGAGGTCGAGCAGCAGCGCACCGAGCTTGTAACGGTGGCCCTCATCCTCGCTTGTCGCGTGGTAGAGGACGAGCCAGCCGCGATCGGTCTTCACGGGCGGCGGGCCGGCGCTGCGCATTCGATGATGCCACGCGATGGCACGCGGGGGAGTCGCGGCAGGGTCAGGGCTTTTGACGGGCTGCCGTTCGGCGTCGAACGTATCGAGATCGTCGATATACTCGACGCGGACGCGATCGGTCTCTTCGGCGTGCAGGTTATGAAGGATCGCGAATTTCCCGTTGATCTTTTCCGGAAACAAGACCCAGTTCTTATGACGCTCGCCCGCGCGCGAGAGCAGCCGCGGCGCGCTCCATCTTGAAAACCGTTTCGCAAGGAAATCCTCTTCGGAAATAGAGGTAAACGCGACGCGGATGAAGTCCCAGCCGTCAAATGCGTTGTAGGTGACAAAAACCCGCCCGTCTATGGCGACCATGCGCGGATCCTCGCAACCGCCCCAGCTGCCTCCCGAGGGGTAGAGCACGGGAGAGTAGCGGCGCGCTCTTCCGGGCATGTTCCGCGGATTCTGGACGACGTAGGCCGGGTAGGGGAGTTGTGCGTCAAACATGACGCCATCGGCGCTGCTTGCATAACCGAGCCGGGAGACGCCGTCCATGCCTATCGCTCGGTAGAGGAGGTGCGTACGATCGCCGAGGACGATCGCCGCCGGATTCATAACCGCCTCCGCGGTCCAGGGATTATCTCCCGGCGCAAGGATCGGATTACAGACAGACCGCGCGAGCGGGAACTGATATTGCAGGAGCGCGGTTAGTTTTTTCCGGAAAGGTTTGGAGAATGCAGCGCCAAAAAGCGCTCCGATGACGAAAAAAGAAAAGAGCAACGCAAAGATATTTACGAAGAAGGAAAAGCTCATGAAAATATACTCTCTTTACAATAGCACCTGCCTCCGAGGGAAGCGCGAGAAATGCACATGTGCTATAATGATTGTATGTTGGTAAATGTCTGCATCGCGAAACTGCATCGGGCGACGGTCACGGACGCCGACCTGAACTACGTCGGTTCCGTCACGATAGACGAAGCGCTGCTTGAAGCGGCCGGGCTCGTGCCGGGACAGATGGTGCAGATCACGAATGTCTCGAATGCCGTGCTCTGGCGCACCTATATCGTGAGAGGCGATAAGGGAAAAGGGGAGATAATCCTCAACGGCCCGCCTGCGCGGCTCTTTCAGAAGGGTGATAAGGTCATCATCCTCGGCGAAGCATGGGTAGAAATGGCAGATGCCGCGAAGATGAGTCCCACAGTCGTTTTCATGGACGATAAGAACCGGATTACCGAGGTGAAAAAAGGCTGGCGGCCGCAATGATATAGTAATGATAACGGGCCTCGAGAAAGGTCCCGCGACGCGAAACGCTGCGTTAGTTTGCTCTTTCCGGATTTAGGCGTATTCTCGCTTACAGGCAGCTCTCTCGAGAGCATTTTTTGATCTTTATTAAGGAGAAAACGATGGATCTGCTCGAACACCCGTTCTGGGGGAATACGGAGCCGTCGCGGACAAGCCTTGTCCGCATGTTTAGCGTCCCCCCCGAGGCGAATCCGTTCGTCAAGGATAGGGTTATCATCAGGGTAGCCGCAGCGCCCGGGGAAGTGCCGTATCACAAGTACCCGATGGCTCGGGAGGGCATTCTCGACGGCATCCGCAGCGGCCGCATCGATCGCAAGACGACGGTAGTGGAGGCGACGTCCGGCAACACGGGGCATGCGATGGGGAGCATCTGCACCGTGCTCGGTCTGGATTTCATCGCGATCATCGCGGGTGATGTTCCGGGATCGAAGATCGACGTCATCCGCGCGCTCGGGAGGAATATCAGCATCCGCACGCCCGAAAGGGGCGAGACGACCGCCGAATGCGCGCGCCGTCTTGGCGCGCAGGATGGTTGGTATAATCCGGACCAGTATAGCGGGGAATGGAATCCTCGCTCTCACCGGAGACACCTCGCGCCGCAACTGTTCAGACAGCAGATATCGATCCTCGTAACGCCCGCCGGTACGATGGGTACTTGTACAGGGATCGCTCAATACGCAACGGCCAATAACCGGCGTACGAAGGTGGTCCCGGTCATATGCGCGGAAGGGCAAGAAATCCCGGCCGTCCGTACGCTGTCTCGCGTGAAGAAGGATGTCCGGCTCCCTTGGCAAGAGTATTTCAAGGAGACGGACTTTCAGTTCGGCACGCGCTACGCATCGTTCCTCCTTAGCTTCCTGAGCTGGCGTTTCATCCCGGTCCAGCTCGGTCCGAGTTTCGGCCTGGCGTTCGTCGGCGCGCTGAAGTTCCTCCGGGAACAGAAGGCAGCGGGTACGCTCGACCAGTTTCGGGAGGCTGATGGCAACGTATACGTGGTCGTATTCGGTCCGGATGATTATCGTCCTTACAACGGCCTCTACCTTGCGTCGCGCCTGTACGACGACGACTTTACGAAGGAGGATCTTCTGGATCTGGTTGACCTGGTCTGAAATGACGGTTCCTGACCGCGCTCCCGGCGCGGTCTTTTTTATCCCGGAGTTTCCTATCGGGCAGGTACGTCTCCTGCTTTCCGGACGATGCAGAAGGGCGTCATCTCGTCGGATTGGCCGAGAGGATTGTCCCGGAACAATTTTCCGATGAAAGATTCCGAGATGGCGCGCGTTGATTTCCCGAGCGAAAAGGCGCCGCGATAGTTTGCATCGAGGATGACCGTTTCGTTGCCGAGGAGCTTTTCGATCGCGCGCGCCGCGCCGTCGGGGTCGTTCGGAGCAAGTTTTACGGAGTGGGCATATTCGAGAATCAGGAACGACATCGGGCAGTCGATCGATTTTGCCCGTTTGCCGCATATCTTATAGAAGAGACCTCGGATGCCGAGCGGTCGCGTGAGAGCGGAAACCACCCCGGCAAAGAAGACGCGCGGGTACCCCGCTTCCTCGATGAAGAGCTGCATCGCGAGGCCGGTGCCGTGTCCGAACCCGCGGAAATCAGTCGAGCCGTAGTAGTTGCCCACGTTGCGCGCGAGGAAGCGGGCGAACCGCGACGGCTTTATAGCGCTCATATCGACGACTCGTCCTTGCGTGATCGTCAGCGCTTTCTCGCTGACGAAAACGAGATCGCCGGGCTTCACGCGCGGCTGCACGTATTCTTCGATAAGCGGCAGGATAGCGGTATCTTCCATCGTGATAAGACGTGTCCTGACTGGCAGCCGCAGATACGTGACCCCGTCGACGTCGATTTCGATTTTTTTTCCCGGGTTCGGGATGAACATCGTTTCCGGTGCGTTCGCGGCGCTCGCGCGGGGAGAAGAGCTCTTCTCGGGAGGAACCGTTTCTCCGCGGAAAAGCGCGAAAAGCTTTTCGATGGCCTTATGAATCGCCGCCCGATCCTGTCCGAGCGAGACGCGAGAACGGAGCAGCTCGGTCGCTTCCATATAGAGGATATGCGCCTCGTCCACCGCCGTCGCCGGAAAAGCCGCTTTTATGTCCGCTGCGCCGTCGGAAACGGCCTCCACGATGATCGTGCCGTCCGTGCACGGCGTATAGATGATGGAGAAACCGGATGATTCCTTCATCTCCGCATACTCTTGTCGCACCTCTTGCGCCGCCGTACCGGCAAATTTGAATAACGAAGCGAATCTCGATGCCATAACGACGCTAAAATCTAATTAAGGATAAAAATAAAACCGAGGCCGATCCAGTGTAACACGATGCCTCAAGCGCGCGGCCTGAAAGCCGCGCGGAGCGCGTTCACGATAACCGCCACATCGATGCCTTCCTGGAGAACCGCCCCTTCGACCGGCGCGATGAAGCCGCTTGCGGCGATGATCATGCCGAATACCGAGAGCCCGATGCCGGTATAAACGCTCTCTCCCGCGATCTTCACCGAGCGGTGCGCGAGCGCGAAAAGCTCCCGAATGAGGATGACGTCGCGGCTGAGGATGGCGACATCCGCCGCCTCTATCGAAGCGCTGTTCTCGGTGCCGGAGAAGACGATGCCTATGTCTGCCCGCGCAAGCGCCGGAGCATCGTTTAGCCCGTCGCCGACCATCGCGACGATCTCGCCGCGCGCTTGAGCCTCTTCGACGAGCCGGTACTTCTCCTCGGGCGTGCAGTCGGCATGTATGGTGAGCGGAAGCCCCGCGAAGACCGTCTCGGCGTGCTCTTTCCGGTCGCCGGTCAGGAGCGCGAGCGTGAAGCCGCCCCGGGCGAGTCCCGCGAGCAGTTCCTTCGCGTTTTCCTTCAGGACGTCGGAGAAATGGAAGACGGCGACAGGCACGGCGTCTCTGGTGAGGAGGAGCGAGATGCGGCCGCCCTGGTGGTGTTCGGCCGGCGCGTGCGCGATAGACAGCCTCTGTCCGTCGAGCGTTCCGACGATGCCGTTGCCGATGATCTCGGTCACTTCCTGCGCCGGCACGGGAGTGAGGTTCTTCGCGTGCGCGGCGGCGATGATCGCGCGGGCGAGCGGGTGGATGGAGTGGAACTCAAGCGCCGCGGCAAGCGAGAGCGCTTGCGTTTCGGTCACGTGCGGCGCGAGGAGAACGGTGTCGGTCAGGCGCGGCTCGCCGAGCGTAAGGGTCCCGGTCTTGTCGAAAAAGATAGTCCGCGCCCGCGCGAGTATCTCGAGCGTCGCCGGCGTCTTCACGATGATATTCTTCCCGGCCGCGCGCGAGAGGCCTCCGATGAACGCGACCGGCGCCGCGATGAGGAGCGGACACGGCGTCGCGATGACGAGTACGGCGAGCGCGCGGGTGACGTCGCCGGTAAGAAGATACGCGCCGCCCGAGAGCAGGAGCGTAAGCGCCGTGAAAGGCAGATTCACTCTTGCCGCAAGGCGCACGAACGGCGCCTGATCGTTTCTCGCGTTCTTCACGAGGTCGATGATCTTCGCATACGTCGAAGTCGAGAGCGTCCCGGAAACGACGAGATCGAACGCCTCGCCCGCGTTCACGCTCCCGCTTTTTATGAAAGCTCCCCGCGTAACGTCTTCCGGCAGGGGTTCGCCGGTGAGATTGGCAAGATCAAGCAGGGCAGCGGGGGAATCGAGGAGCCCGTCGAGCGGCACGAGCTCTCCCCGGCGCACGATAATGGTCGCGCCGCTTCGCACCTCAGCAAGCGGTATTTCCTCGGGGTTCTCGCTGCCGTTCTTCACGAGTGCCGACTTCGGAATCCGCGCGAGCAATGCGGAAAGAGACGCGAGCGCGCGCCGCGCCGCGTAGATCTCAAGCGCTTCGCCGCCGGTGTACATGAACGCGATGACCGCGCCGGCAAGCCATTCGTAGGAAAAAGCGGCGACCACCATCGCCAAAAGCGCGATGTAATCGAGCGACCAGCTCCGCCGCCTGATCTCGCGGTACCCGACGACGCCCACTTCGATTATCCCGATGCCGATCGCTGCGAGATAGAGATTTTCCTGTTTTCCAACGAGCGCTCCGGCGAGGAGGAGCGCGACGGTCGCCGGCAGGATAAGCGCCGTAGCGTTCAGATATCGCATTGCGCGTATGGTAGCACCCCTGTCGGAACGCATTGACAAATTATTTGCAATATGCTAGTGTGTGCTTTAACGAGGCAGTTACTTGCTGTTTCGGTAAACAAAACCAATGCCTATTCTCGGAGCCCTTATGGGCTTTTTCTTTTTATCCAGCGCCATCGCGGCGCTGCCAGCGCATGCGAATGCGCCGGCAGCCGTTCTCACGCCGCCGAGCCAGACGGTAACGCTCACCGCCTACAATGCCGTACCGGCGCAAACCGACAGCAATCCTCTTGAGACCGCCTCCGGCGCGTACTCGAATCCGGAGATCGTCGCGGCTCGTTCGCGCGACCTCGCGCGCGACCTGCCTTTCGGCACCATCATCGAGATACGCGGGCCCTCGTCTTCGGAGGGCACCTGCGGGTACGGCATCGTCGCGCCGATCATCGGCTACCGTGTCATCGCGGATACGATGAACGCGCGATATACCGACCGCATCGACGTGCTTTTCAGCACGAAATCGAACTACATCATGCCGGACGGCAGCGTGAAGAACGCGGCGACGATACTCGGCGTCTGCGGGGGAACGAGCATCCGCGTCGTGGGGCATGTGGACATAAACAATCTCCCTAAGACGCAGGCCGAACTCGCGGCTATCGCGCTCGGCGGCGGGCTTGCCCTCAACAAATAACCGTTCTGACCGTACAGCCCCGCGATGATATCGCGGGGCTGTACGCTGGTATACTGCGTATATCGCCCTATGGATTTCTTCACGCCGCTCGTCGCGTTTCTGGAGAGTTCGAAATACGTCCTGATCTTTCTCGGCTCCTTTTTCGAAGGGTCGGCGGTGATGATGGCGACCGGTCTTCTCTGGCATGTCGGCGCGGTGGAGTTCTGGCCGGCGTACGGCGCGCTTATGGCCGGCGACGTCCTTTCCGACATTATGTGGTATCTCATCGGGTATTTCGCCGCGCGGCCGTTCTTTGCCCGCTGGGGGTACCTCATCAACGCCACACCGGAAGTCATCAGGAAGATAGAACGCCGTTTCCACGAATACCACCTGAAGATCCTGGTCATCTCTAAACTCACCATGGGGCTCGGGCTCGCGGCAGTCATCCTGACCGTCGCCGGCATGCTGCGCGTATCGTTCCTACGCTATGTCACGATAAACGTGCTCGGCGGTATCGTATGGATCCTTTTCCTCATGGGCATCGGCTACTATTTCGGCAACCTGCTGCAGTACATCCCGAAAGATTTCAAGATCGCCCTTGCCGTCGCGGTGCCGATCCTCTTCTTCTTTGCGCTGCGTACCATCAATAAGAAGCTTGCGACAGTCGACTGGTAAGGATACGCTTTCCGTCACCCCATCTATGCTGCTTTCCGTCATCATCCCCACGCGCGAAGAGGAAAAAACCATCGCCGCTACCATACATGAGCTGCGCGACGAACTTACCATCCCGCATGAAGTCATCGTCTCGGATGCCCGGAGTTCGGATCGTACGGCAGAGATAGCCCGGGAGCACGCCCACGTGGTCGTCGTGTTCGAGGGCGATAAGCACACTGCCGGTATCGGCCGGAACGACGGCGCGAAGGCGGCCCACGGCGACCTGCTCGCGTTCATCGACGCCGACGTGCATATCCCCGATCCGAACGCGTTTTTCCGTCGCGCGCTCGCGCACTTCGAAAACGATCCGGACCTTGTCGGCGTTACGGGGCCGCAGCGCGCTCTCCCGGCAGTGGAGACCTGGGCTGATCGAGCTTCTTTCGGCTACCTGAATGCGGTCATACGGTTCCAGAACAACGTACTCCGCCGCGGGGAAGGCTCGGGGAAGTTCATGCTCGTGCGCCGCGCCGCATTCGAGAAAGTGCACGGCTTCCGCGAAGATCTCGTCACGCGCGAGGACGGCGACTTCTTCTACCGCCTCTCAAAGATCGGCCGCACGTACTTTGACCCGAAGCTCGTGGTGTACCACGGCGCGCGTCGCGCTCATCGTATCGGTTGGGCGCGCCTGTGGTGGATCTGGACCATCAATACCATCAGCGTAACGCTCTTCGACAAGGCCGTTGCGGACGACTGGACCCCGATCCGCTGACCTACCAAGCCGCCTTCTCAAAGGGCTTGACTTTTTAACGCATTGATTCTATACTTTTTATAGATCAAACTACCACCAAAGGAGGTGGAACATGTTCTCTACAAGGTTTTGGACCGTCCTTGCGCTCGGCGAGATCGTCGTTGCGCTGCAGTGCATCGCTTCGGTATTTGACGGGTTCCTTACCCGCGCCCAGATGCTATGGGTGCATAACAGCGCGAAGGGCTACTCGTTTATGGAGCACGGCGGCATGTTGGCTGACGCGCTCATCGTAACGCCGCTTCTCGCCTATCTGATGGCGAGCTACAGGTTCGCCTACGATTCGACAGGAAGCATGGCATTCCTCGGAGCAGTATCCGCACTGTGGATACTGCTCGCGACAAAGGTATACGCTCCGGCGGGCGCGGAAATGCCGGAAGCGTATGCGCATGACGGGTATGTCACGATCGCCGGCTGGCTCCATGTCTTGTATGCCGCATTGGCGACGTGGATTGTCGCACTGGTGTACGTTCCGAACATGGCGGAACCGCCGATCTCCAGCGCGGACGTCATCATCACATCGGTCGCGCTATCGTTCTGGACGTACTTCGGAGTCGCGAAATTCAGCAACTACTGGGTCTTCGATACGTCCGCAAAGATACAGGTCGGAAGCGAGCTCGCGCTTATCTGGAGTCTTACTGCGTGGCGTCTCTGGTGATAGCCGGTCCGCAGTCGCGCCGCGCAAGCAGCACTATCGCTTGCGCGGCTTTTCTTTTTAACGTTTAATACCATTATCGTCCGCATACTTACTTATGAGAATCAGTTTCGTCATCCCAGCGTATAACGAAGAGCAACGTTTGCCTGCGTGCCTCGAGGCGGTGGAGCGCGAACTCAACAGGACGCCCTCTGACGCAGAGGTCATCGTCGTCAATAATGCGAGCACCGACCGCACGGGCGAGCTCGCACGCGGTTATACGTGGGTGCGCGTGGTTGACGAGCCGAAGAAGGGGCTCGTGCGCGCGCGCCATGCGGGGCTTATGGCGGCTACCGGCGAACTCATCGCGAACATCGATTCCGATACGATGCTGCCGGAAGGATGGCTCGCTACCGTACTTAGAGAGTTCGCGCGCGACGAGAGGCTCGCGGCGCTCAGCGGGCCTTTCATTTACTACGACCTGCCGCCGTTCCAGCGCGCTTCGGTGCGCGTCTTTTACTTTTTCGGCTACCTTTCGCATCTCGTCAATCAGTATATTTTCCGTGCGGGCGCGATGCTGCAAGGCGGTAATTTCATCGTGCGCCGGACGCACCTTGAACAGGCCGGCGGATTCGACACCTCGATCGAATTCTACGGCGAGGATACCGATGTGGCGCGGCGCGTGAGCAAAGTAGGGAAGGTGAAATGGACCTTCCGGCTGCCGATGTACGCTTCGGGCCGGCGGCTTGTGCACGAAGGAGTCGTCATGACCGGATTGCGTTATACCGGGAACTATCTGCATACGCTTCTGCGCGGCCGACCGCTTACGGAGGCCTATACCGATATCCGCGAAGACGTTGTCTAGGAAGCGGCTGTTTGCTAGTATCGGAAACAGCGTTATGCAGAAGAAAAAACCGACGCGACCGGAAGGAGTGATCGTGAAGCGTTCGACCGCCGGTCTCGGCCTTTTCGCCGCGCGTCCGTTCAAGAAAGGCGAGCGTATCATCGAGTACTTCGGTCGGACGATATCTACCGCCGAAGCCTACACGAGCCGCAGCAAGTATCTTTTCGAGGTGAGTTCCCGTAAGACGATCGACGGCACGACGCGCGAGAACACTGCGCGGTACATAAACCACTCGTGTCGTCCCAATTGCGAGCCGGAAATAGAACGCGGCCGCATCTTTATAGACGCTATCCGGAACATCAAGACGGGGGAAGAGCTCTCTTACGATTACGGCGAGGAGTATTTCGACGAACATATCAAGCCGTACGGCTGTCGCTGCGTGAAGTGTCGCGCATAATCACAAGTATGGAAATACGCCAGCAGGATTCTTTCACCTACAAGGATCTCTTGAAGAAAGAGCGGCTTCTTTCCTTCGCGACCGCGCTCGTGCTGCTCGGCATCGCCTTCGTGTTTGAGCACTTCGCCTCCGTCTATGCGCTCGCGTATTCGATGCGCCCCACATCCGTGTACGTAGGGGACATCCTCCTCGACAATATCCCGGTCGTCAATCTGAACTTCCTCATCGTAGAAGGCGCACTGTTCAGCATCGTCGCAGGGACGCTCTTCGTGTTTTCGAAACCGCGCTACATCCTTTTCACCCTCAAGGCCGTAGCGCTCTTCATCATGATCCGGGCTTTCTTTACTTCTCTCACTCACATAGGCATCTATCCGGGCCATATCGATCCGGGCGCGGGATTCCTCGATGGCATCTATACGTATCTTGATTTCCAAACCGGATTTTTCTTCTCCGGACATACGGGTCTGCCGTTTCTTATGGCGCTCATCTTCTGGGAGGATAAGCGTGCCCGCGTCGTGCTCCTGTCGCTCTCTCTCATCTTCGCTGTCGGCGTACTGTTGGCGCATGTCCACTATTCGATCGACGTATTTGCGGCGCCTTTCATGGCCTACGGCATATTCACGATTGCGAAAAAATTCTTCCCCCGCGATTACGCGCTCATCAATCCCGGACCCTGATGTAACGCGAAAACTATTGCAATTTCTATTTTTGTGGTATAGTAGTTTCGCCCATGGGCAAAAACCAGCCATTACCACAGAAAAAAGCCGCTGCGGTTTCGCCAAGGCGGCAATCCTCGTCTCTCGCGTCTTTCTTCGACCGGCTGCGCAGTTTCAAGAGCGAAAACTGGTCGCATATCCAGAAAACACAAGTCCTCTCGCTTTTTAAGCGCATGTCTCGTGAAGTGCCGGCATACCGCCGCTTCCTTAAAGCTAACGGGATACAGGGCGATCATGTTCGGACGACGAGGGACCTCGCCGCTGTTCCGTCAATTTCAAAAGCAAATTACCTTAGTAAGAATCCGTTTACCGACCTCTTCTGGAACGGTTCGATGCGCTCGCCGCAGGTGCTTACTTCCACCTCCGGTTCGACAGGGAAGTCGACCTACTTTGCGCGCTCACACGAAGTCGATGAGCACGCCGCGCTCATCCACGAATTGATTTTTCGTACGAGTTCGTTGAAGCGTGACAAGTCAACGCTTGTCATTGTCTGTTTTGGCATGGGCGTGTGGATCGGCGGCCTGATCACTTATCAGGCTTTCGAGCGCATGAGTCGTCGCGGCTATCCTCTCGCCATCCTCACCCCCGGCATCAATAAAGCGGAAATCTTGAAAGCGCTCACCGATCTTGCGCCGCAGTATGAACAGATCATTCTCGCCGGGTATCCGCCCTTCCTGAAAGACGTCATCGATGAAGCGGTCGCCCAGGGAACTTCTTTTGCCAAGCATCGCGTCATGCTCCTCTTCGCGGCGGAAGCCTTCACCGAAAGTTTCCGCGATTACCTTGTCGAGAAGGCCGGCATTAAGAACCACCTCACTGATGCGATCAATATCTACGGCAGCGCAGATATCGGTACTATGGCATTCGAAACGCCCCTTTCGATCCTTGCCCGGCGACTCGCGCTTAAAGACGGGAAGCTCTTTGCCGACCTCTTCCGCAGTACCGCGAAGACACCGACCCTGGCGCAGTTCATTCCCGGTTTCGTGTCGTTCGAAGCGCCGAATGGCGAGATACTGCTGTCGGGCGACAGCGCGCTGCCGTTGCTCCGATACTCGATCGGCGACCATGGCGGCGTATATATCTTTCGCGAACTCGTCGAACGCTACAAAACGCATGGCATAGACCTTCTGAAGGAGGCGCGAGCCGCCGGCATCAGGGATTGCGTATCGGAACTGCCCTTCGTCTATGTTTACGAGCGTATCGATCTCGCGACGACGCTCTACGGCCTCCAGGTATACCCCGAGACAATCAAGGAAGTGCTGCTCAACAAACGGTTTGTCGATTACCTGACCGGCAAGCTCACGCTTATCACGAAGTACGATGGAAACCATGACCAGTATCTGGAGATCAATCTCGAACAAAAATCGAAGAAGGAGGTAGGGAAGGTCCTTGCATCGGAGCTCCTTACGGAAATCATCAAGAACCTGCGCGAAAAGAATTCAGAATTCCGCGAGCTTTCAGCTTTCCTCGGGAAACGTGCGGAACCGAAGCTCGTTTTCTGGCCTTACGAAGATCCGCTCTACTTCAAGCCGGGTGGCAAACAATCGTGGGTAGTGCGGCCGTCGTAATCTTTAACTTGTTCGCAAGAGAAGTCAAACGAGAGGATATATATCCTCCAATATATTTTTTGTTACTTGTGAAAGTGAGCCGAGTATCTTTTTAGCGACTTGTTCAGCGGCGTGAATATCGATCTCTTTTGTGGAATTTATGATAACTGCCCACGGGTCATCCAACGGTCTGTCAATCTGGCTCGCAATATATACTTCACAGGGGATTTTTTGCTCCTCATAAATTTCTTTTGCAATATCCCATGCGGCTACAGAATAAAGTTTTCCAGCAGGGATATAGGGCGTGTGACTATGGACAAAAAAGGCAAGAACATCGCCGTTTCAGTAAACGAGGATGGGTATGAACAGGTAACACTGTATGACCCTAGAACATTTGCGCCGCGCCCTTATCGCCTGCCCGCCGGGAACGTCTTCGGATCAAGGTTCTCGGAGGATGGATTACGGATGAGTTTCAACCTTGGAGATTCGCGGCACACGTCGAATATATGGATACTCAACTTAGAAACCGAAGGGTCATACCAGCTTACCTTCAGCAGCCAAGGCGTCCCTCCTGAAGAGATGGTCGAGCCGGAGCTTATCCGCTTCGCGTCATTCGACGGACTTTCGGTACCGGCTTTTATCTATAGACCGAAATCAACCGATCAAGAGACAGGAGCGTCGGTGGTTATCGATATCCATGGCGGGCCGGCAGAACAGCATCGGCCGGTATACTCGCCCCTTACGCAATATCTCGTACATGCGGGGTTCGTGGTCGTAGCGCCGAATATCCGGGGTAGTTCGGGGTACGGGAAGTCGTACCAGACGCTTGATGATGTTGAGAAACGATTAGATTCAGTGAAAGACATTGTCGCGCTGCGCAATCACCTCACGAACATTCCCGGTATCGACGCCGAGAAGATCGCCCTGCACGGGGCAAGCTATGGAGGATTCATGGTGCTGGCCTGTCTGGCGTTCTATCCTAAGTATTGGGCGGCGGGCGTCGATATCGTGGGAATCGTCAACTTCGTTACCTTTCTTGAAAATACCGCTCCTTATCGGCGCGCACTTAGAGAAGCTGAATACGGCTCTCTCGCTAAGGATAGAGAACTTTTACGGCACATCTCTCCTATTCATTCGGTTGAAAAGATACAGGCGCCACTGTTTGTCATTCATGGCGCAAATGACCCACGAGTCCCGCTCTCTGAAGCGGAGCAAGTAGTTGCAAGGCTTAAAGAGGTCGGCAGACACGTTGACTTGCTTGTGTATCCGGACGAAGGGCATGGGATCGTGAAGCTTCAGAATAAGCTCGATGCATATCCTAAAGTGATTCAATTCTTGGAAAAAGCGTTGACCGATAGCTGAAGATGGGACTCTGTCGAGTCTACGCAACACACATTACTCATTAGGTCATGTCTATCTCGCGGGGGCTTTCTCGAAAAAGAGCCCTGCAACGTGTGCAGGGCTTGAGCAAACATCAGGCGCGTCTCGAATCTTTCATTGATCTCCAACATTGACCACAGAGGTCATGGTGTCTGTCAGGAGCACTGACGTGACCTTTGTCTTTTGTGTAGACCATATCGAACGGCGCAAACACCAACCCTTGTTTTAAAGGCCAAGTACTAAACGTAAACGAGTGTGCGGCCGTCATGGTACTATATCCAATATGCGACCGGAACAGCTTGACCGCTCAAAAGAGTCGTTTTCGACCTTTCGCGATCGTCTCCAACCGTCGGCTACCGTAGACCGTTACGATCTTCTTTTGGAAGACTTGTTTCTTATTCGCAATCCGCGATTTAAATTCATTAAGGATCACGCGAACGAGGTACGGGCATTTACGGAAGAATATTGCGGCGGGAAGCCGCTTGAGGAGGTAGGGGAATGGTTTTTCTTCCCGTGGAACAAGACGCTCGCGCATTACCTCCCGCACGACGAGCACCAGGAGATACGTACTGCACGTAATCGAAATATAATCACTAAAGAAGAACAGAGGAAACTCTACGGGGCAACGGTTGCGTACGCGGGGTTAAGCGTCGGCAGTCATGGCGCGCTCACTTTTGCGCTCATGGGCGGTGCGCGGCACATCAAGATCGCTGATCCGGACGAGGTGTCACCTTCGAATCTTAATCGGATCCGTTTCGACTTCCTCGCCTTGGGGCGTAAAAAGACAGATCTCGTGCGTGAATATATCTACCAGCTCAATCCCTACGCTGAAATCGAATCGTTCTCCGGTGTTACGGAAGAAAATCTGGATGAATTTCTCAGAGACGTCGACGTACTCGTTGAGGAAACCGACAATCTCGAGATTAAGATTCGACTGCGCCTCGCGGCTCGCGAACGCGGCATCCCGGTCGTCATGGCGACGGATAATGGCGACAATATTATTGTCGAAGTGGAGCGATTCGATTTCGATAAGACAAAAAAGCTTTTTAACGGTGTCATCGGCGACGTGAATTTGGAAATGTTCAAGTCCTTCACGCCATCTGACTTGCCGAAACTCGCCACGAAGATCGCGGGTCCGCAATTTGTGACGGAACGCATGATGAGCTCACTGCTTCAAGTCGGCCGCGAGATCTATTCCTGGCCGCAGCTTGGTGATGCGGCAACGCTCTCCGGCGTCGCGATTGCGTATATCTTGAAGCGGCTTGCGCTCGGACAGCCGGTGAACGAGGAGAAATGCGAAATCAGCCTCGATGGGCTGCTTGATCCGGAATATCACGCTCCGAACGTGAAGGATGCTCGTGAGAAGGCCCGCACCGATTTTTTTGCCGCAATCGGACTCTAGAGTTAGAGTATGGATACGACATATAAAGAGAAGGTAACGAAAATACTTACTGCCGCAGCCACCGCTCCTTCAGGAGACAATTCGCAACCATGGCGTTTTGTTGTGCACGAGAGCTCGATCGAATTCCATTATCTTCCCGAAAGAGACAACCCTATCTTGA
>JAJXUQ010000054.1 GCA_021782685.1 bacterium | reverse complement strand
CGCGCCGCGGTGCGAACGATGCGCGGAAGCTTGCGTATATCGCTTTTGTCTAGTATGCATGGTATGTCTATGACCCACGTAAAACCCGAGTTCACGACCTATACTATCGACGCGACCGGCCGCACGCTTGGCCGCGTGGCGAGTGAAGCCGCGCACGCGCTCCTCGGCAAACGCTCGGCGCGCTTCGCCAGGAATCAGGCGCTTCCCATGCGAGTCGTCATCGAAAACGCAGGCAAGCTCCATCTCACCGAACGCCGCGTGCAGGGCAAGATCTACACGCGCTACACCGGCTACCCCGGAGGGCTCCGTGAGATGCGCATGGACGAGATGATAGCGAAGAAAGGCGTCGAGGAGGTGGTCAGGAAGACGGTTGACGGGATGATCCCGCGCAACAAGCTTCGCACTCCGCGTATGAAGAACCTCGTCGTCACCGCATAACCTATGGCAACCGCTTTCATTACCGCAGTCGGACGTCGTAAGACCGCTATCGCGAGCGTGCGCCTCGCTTCCGCACCCAAAGCGAGCGTCATGGTCAACGGCAAGTCGCCGAAGGAATATTTCAAGACGGACGAACGTGTGAAGATCGCCGAAGAAGCGCTCGAAGTCGCCGGAAGCGCGCAGTCGTACTCGGTCACTGCCCATATCGAGGGAGGCGGTATCGCGGCACAAGCCGACGCGCTCCGCCACGCCATCAGCCGCGCCATCATCAAGGCTGAGCCGAATACGCGCGCGGCGCTCAAGGCCGCAAAGTTTCTGGTCCGTGATCCCCGCGCCAAAGAGCGGAAGAAGCCGGGTCTTGTCAAAGCCCGCAAGGCAAAGCAGTGGAGCAAACGCTGAACAAAACAAGAGCCGCTTACGGGAAGCGGCTCTTGTTTTGACTCTGTAAAACATTTCAGGCATAGTGGAGAGATGAATGAGCACGAAGATGATGTCGTGATAGAACCGGAACACCTCTCTGCAGGAGAGGCGGGCGACGGAGAAGCAGGGGAGGGAGCGCCGGCGCGGAAGATCGAGAAGCTGCGCGAAGAGCTTGCCGCGTGCCGCAAAGAGAAACAGGAATACATGGATGGCTGGCAGCGCGCGAAAGCCGACTACGTGAACCTGCTCAGGCGATTCGAGGGAGAGACAGGGGCCGCGAAGCTTTCGGGAGTGGTAAAGGCGGTCGAGACGCTTCTGCCGGCTTTCGACGCTCTTGAACGCTCCAGAGAGCATGGCGAGATACCGGAAGGATTCCTCGCTATCGCCCGCCAGCTTGAGGGCGCTTTCGCCGCGCTCGGGCTTACCGCCCTCGGGAAAGTCGGCGAACGTTTCGATCCGACGCTTCACGAAGCGCTCGGGCAAGACGCGACGGAAAATGCCGAAATGGACGATACCATCACCGCTGTATTGGAAAAAGGATGGAAGATAGGGGATTCGGTGGTACGTCCGGCGAAGGTCCGCGTCGCGCACTTTGCAAGCGCATAGCAAGAAGTATAAAATAGACTCTCTAACTTCAAACACGTATGGCAAAAATCCTTGGAATCGATCTGGGAACGACGAACTCCGCGATGGCAATCGTGGAAGGCGGCGAGCCGCGCGTTCTCGAGAACGCGGAGGGGGCGCGCACGACCCCGTCCATCGTCGCAGTGGGGAAGAACGGCGAGCGCATCGTCGGCACGCTTGCCAAGCGCCAGTCGGTCACGAATCCGCTCAACACCATATTCCAGATCAAGCGCTTCATTGGCCACTCTTTCGACGAGCCCGCGGTACAGAGCGACAAGGCCGTCGTACCCTTCGAGATGCGCAAGGCCGAGAATGGCGGCATCGAAGTGAAGATGAATGACAAGTGGTACCGTCCGGAAGAGGTTTCGGCAATGATTCTCGGGAAACTGAAGGCTGATGCGGAAGCAAGGCTCGGTGAGAAGATAACCGAAGCGGTCATCACCGTCCCCGCCTATTTCAACGACGATCAGCGGAGCGCGACGAAAGCCGCCGGACAAATCGCAGGACTCGACGTGAAGCGCATCATCAACGAGCCGACCGCAGCGGCGCTCGCCTACGGATTCAATAAGAAGAAAGACGAGAAGATAGCGGTATTCGACTTCGGCGGCGGTACCTTCGATATCTCGGTGCTCGAAGTGGGCGACGATGTCATCGAGGTGAAGAGTACCGACGGCGATGCGCACCTCGGCGGCAAGGATATCGACCAGAAGATCATCAACTGGCTCGCGGACGAATTCAAGAAAGAGAGCGGCATCGACGTGCGTTCTGATGCGCTCGCCCGTCAGCGCCTCGACGAAGCTGCCGAGAAGGCGAAGATGGAACTCTCGAGCGCGATGGAGACGGAGATAAACATTCCGTTCCTCACGAGCGACGCATCCGGTCCGCGCCATCTGCTTATCAAGATGACGCGGGCGAAACTGGAAGAGCTTTCAGGAGAATTCATCGAGCGCGCAATGGCGATCACCAAGCGTGCGATGGAGGCCTCGCCGTTCAAGGTCGGCGATATCCAGGAAGTCATCCTCGTAGGCGGCCAGACGCGCATGCCGGCGATTCAGGCTGCCGTGGAGAAATTCTTCGGCAGGAAGCCGAACATGAGCGTGAACCCCGACGAAGTCGTCGCTATCGGCGCCGCCATCCAGGCAGGCATCCTCCAGGGCGACGTGAAGGATATCCTCCTAGTTGACGTGATCCCGCTCTCGCTCGCTATCGAAACGATGGGCGGCGTTGCGACAAAACTCATCGAGCGCAATACCGCGATTCCGACCACCCGTTCGCAGACCTTTTCGACCGCAGCGGACAACCAGTCATCGGTCGAGATCCACATAACGCAAGGCGAGCGCGCGATGAGCGCCGACAATAAATCGCTCGGGAAGTTCATGCTCGACGGTATCCCGCCGGCTCCCCGCGGCATGCCGCAAGTGGAGGTCACCTTCGACGTGGACGCTTCCGGCATCCTCACCGTAAAGGCAAAAGAGAAGACTACCGGCAAGGAGCAGAGCATCCGTATCGAGGGCTCGACCGGCCTTTCAAAGGAAGATATCGAGAAGATGCAGGCGGATGCCGAGGCGCATGCCGCTGATGACGCGAAGCGCAAAGAACTCACCGAGACCCGCAACAGCGCCGACCAGGCGGTCTACGCCGCAGAGAAAGCGGTCAAAGAGAATGGCGAAAAGGCCGGCGCCGAAGTGGTGAAGGAGGTGCAGGACGCTATCGACGCGCTCAAGACCGCGCGAGAGAGCGAAGACGTTGCGACGATCAAGAACGCGACTGACACGCTTTCCTCGACGCTTTCAAAGATCGGCGAAGCGATGATGAAGAACGCGCCCGCGGGAGAGCAGACCACGCCCTCTGACGCCCCAGGTGGGACCCCTCCGGAATCTTCCGGCCCGACCGATGCGGAATTCAAAGAAAAATAAGCGATGACGAAGGATTATTACAGCGTGCTCGGTGTCGACAAGAAGGCCACACAGGACGATATCAAGAAAGCGTTCCGCAAGCTCGCGCACAAACACCACCCCGACAAGGGCGGCTCTGACGAGAAGTTCAAGGAGATCACCGAAGCCTATGCGGTCCTCGGCGATGAAAAGAAGCGGCGCGAATATGACGCGTACGGCCAGGCATTCCCGGGCGGCGGCCCTTCGAGCGGCGCACAAGGAAACCCGTTCGGCGGATTCGACTTCTCTCAATTCC
>JAJXUQ010000053.1 GCA_021782685.1 bacterium | reverse complement strand
ACCCAAGGACGTATAATGACAGGAGCCGTCACCCTTGCCTATGAACGCACTTGAGCGGGAGCGTATCGTTGTGTCTGTCGGAGGGTCTTTGATCGTCCCTGACGGTATCGATACCGATTTCCTTGCACGCTTCAAGACGCTCATTCTCGACAAAGTGCAACGAGGGTTTACGTTCTCCATCATCGCCGGCGGCGGGAAGACCGCGCGGCGTTACCAGGAAGCGGCAAACGCCGTCACTCCCCTTTCGCGCCACGATCTCGACTGGATCGGTATCCATTCGACGCGGCTCAACGCGCAACTCTTGCGCAATATATTCGTCGGCTATGCGCACCCGCAGATAATCAAAAATCCGACGATCGACATAGAAGCGGATGAACCGATCATCATCGCCGCCGGCTGGCAGCCGGGCTGTTCGACCGACTATGACGCCACCCTCATGGCGAAGAATCTCGGCGCGCAGCGCCTCGTGAACCTCTCCAATATTGATGGCGTCTATGAGAGCGATCCGCGCAAGAGGCCGGATGCGAAAAGGATAGAGAAGATTTCATGGGCCGAATTCAGAAAACTGATCCCCGAGGAGTGGTATCCGGGACTCTCTTCCCCGTTCGACCCTATCGCCGCCAAAGAAGCCGAAGCGCTTAATCTCGAGGTTGCCGTCATACACGGCGCGCACCTTGAAGAATTCTCGAACTACCTTGACGGCAAACCCTTCGTCGGAACGGTTATTTCTTAGCGAACCACTTAGCGATCGGGATAAGCAAGGGCGCCGAACGCGTGATGGAAGAGAAGGTGCCGGCGACGACGCCGACGAGCATCACGAGCGCGAAGTCGCGCGTCGCGGGCGCGCCGAGGAAGATGAGCGCGAGAAGCGCGAGCGCCACCGTGAGCGCCGTGTTGATGGAGCGCGTCATCGTCTCGTCGATAGACTTCCCTATTGTGACCTCGAACTCCTCGCGCACGCCCGCTTTCTGGTTCTTCGCGAGATGTTCGCGTACGCGGTCGAAGATGACGATGACATCGTTCACGCAATAGCCGAGAAGCGCGAGAAGCGCGACGATGAAGAGCGAATCTACCTCTGCGCCGGTAAAGCGGCAAAGCGCCGCGTAGAATCCTGCGGGCACGATGAGGTCGATCGAGAGCATCGCCACGACGGTGAGTCCGTAACCCCACGAGGGTACGGGGCGCGACACCTTGCGGAACGCGAACGCGATGTAAAGCACGATAGCGAGAACGACGGCGAAGAGCGCCCACAGCGCTTTGTGCGTGAACTGGCTGCCGAGGGCCGGACCGACCGAGGTATACGAGAGCTCGGTAGTGGAAGCGTCGGCGGAGAGCGCGGCGAGTATCGCGTCGTGCTCTGCCGGCGTGAGCGTGCGCGTGCGGATCGAGACGGCCTGCGCGCCCATCTCGCGCACCGAGACGGCGCCGAGAGGGACCAGCGCGACCTGCTTTTCTATCGTCGCAAGCGGCGGACGCCCGTTCTGATAGCTCACCTGCATGAGGGAACCGCCGGTGAAGTCGATGCCGAGCGGCAGGCCCCACACGGCGATGGCGCCCAGGGCGGCGGCGAGGATGAGACCGGTAAGCCAGAAGAAGAACTTGCGATGCGCGACGATAAACATATTTATTCTTTAGAATTACGGAAGCCCGAGCCGAGCAGGAATCTCCATCCCCCGCTCTTCTCTTCCGGTACGAACGCGAGAAGGTAGATGCGCGAGACGGAAACGGCGGAAAGGAAAGAAGCGAGCACGCCGAGCACGAAGACGAGCGCGAAGCCCTGCACGATGGAAGTACCGAGCCAGAAGAGGATGATGCCCGAGATGAGCATGGTGAGATGGCCGTCGCGAATAGCGGTCCACGCGCGCGCGAAACCGATATGCACCGCTTCGCGCGGGTTCTTGCCCTCGCGCAGCTCCTCTTTGGTGCGCTCGAAGATGAGCACGTTCGCATCGACCGCCATACCGACGGATATGATGAGCCCCGCGATGCCGGAAGCCGTAAGCGTAATCGGAATCGTCTTGATGACCGCGAGCATGAAGGCGAGATATTCCGCAAGCGCGACCGCGGCGATGAGGCCGGGAAGGCGATACCAGGCGATCATGAAGAGCGCGACGATGACGAAGCCGACGATACCGGCGATGACGCCCGCCGCGATGGCCGCCGCGCCCAAGGTAGGACCGACAGACGAGCTGCTTTCAAGGGTGATGGGTACCGGAAGCGCGCCGAAATTGAGGTTGCTTACCAGGTCGCGCGCTTCGACTGCGGTGAAGTGGCCGGTGATGGTCGCCTGTCCGCCCGGGATCGCTTCCTGGATGACCGGTTCGGATATGGGCTGTCCGTCGAGGAAGATGGCGAGCGTCTGCCCGACGTGCTCGCTCGTGATCTTCTCGAAGAGCTTCGCGCCCTCGCTATTGAAATTGAGCAGCACTTGCGGAGCGGCGAGGCCGGCAGTCGCGCCCGAGCCGAACTGGAGCGCGGCACTCGCGAGATACCGTCCGGTGAGACCGGTCGCTATGTACGTGACCCGCGTCGTGGTGCCGACGGTCGTCGTGGTCGCAAGCTTGAACTCAAGGGTCGGCGTCTTGCCGAGCGCCGCCACCGCGGCCTTGATATCGGTTACGCCGGGCAGATCGACGATGAGGCGGTCTTCGGTCGTGCCCGAGAGCGCGTTCGCCTGTTCGGTCTGTACGAGCGGCTCCGCGACGCCGAAGAGGTTCACGCGCCGCTCGATGACGCCTTGCAGGGCCGAGAGCGCATCGGAGCGCTCCCCGGGAGGCGTCTGGCTCATATCGGCTTTATAGATAAGCTCCGTGCCGCCAGCGAGGTCGAGCCCGAGCTTGAAGCGATACGCGCTCGTTGGGTCCGCCTGGGTCGTCCAGACGAAATACGCAAGCAAAAGCCCCGCGACGAGGGCAATAAAGGCAAACACCCGGAAACGAGTCATAGGGAGAGTATAGACGAAACGGGAGAAAACGAAAATCTTGCGTATATGCGGATTCGTTGCGTTGTCCGCGTCAGGTTCCCGAGAACGAGGCGAGCGCGCGGATCGTCTTGATAGCGATGGCGAGATCGAGTCCGAAGGAGCGGTGCTTCAGATAGTACAGATCGAGCGAGAGCTTCCGCCGCGTGCGCTCGACGTCCGCCGGCCCGCGCGGCGCGTCGTAATCATGGATCTGCGCCCAGCCGGAGAGGCCGGGGGCGATCAGGTAGCGCATCCGGTATTGCGGGATCTCGCGCTCATAGACCTCGGCTATCTTCGGGAGTTCCGGCCGCGGGCCGATAAAAGAGAGGTCGCCCGTCAGCACGTTCCAGAGCTGCGGTAGCTCGTCGATACGCGTCTTGCGCAGTATCCGTCCGAGCGCGGTCACGCGATTCTTCTTTTGGAGCTCCGGGTCGCCGTGATCATTGAAGAGCATAGTGCGCAGCTTTATGATGCGGAAGATGCGGCCGTTCTTACCGATGCGCTCGTGCCGGATGTACGGCGTGCCGCTTTCCAGAACAAGGAGGAGCGTCGCGATGACAATGAACGGGAGAGCGATGACGGCACCGGCCACCGCGAGCGCGATGTCAAAGGAACGCTTGGCGATATCATACGGTGCGCGGCGTTTCGAGAGAGATTCGAACAATTGCACGGCAACAAGGTGCGCCAAAGGGACCCGGTCGAATATCTCTTCATACAGCGAAGCGAATTCCAGGAAGATGACGCCGTCCGCCATGAGGCCGTAGAGCGCGGGGAGATCGCGTATCACTACCGGATCGGACGTGTCGATGACGACGATGCGGAT
>JAJXUQ010000052.1 GCA_021782685.1 bacterium | reverse complement strand
CCCCGGTCGCTTCCGGCAGGAAGGCCGTGTCGCCGACCGTGACGACGACCTACACCGGCACCGCTACCGGCGCGGGCGGCTCGGCAACGTGCTCGACGACGGTGACCGTGACGACAACGCCTCCGCCTCCTCCGCCGCCCGCAAACGGCTGCATCGATATCCTGAAGGAAACTTTTGATCCGGCAGGAAACAAGATCACTCCGGTCGCGCAATTCACTTTCACGTTTGACGGCAAGACGGTTACGCACAACGATGCGAACGGTAATGCGGTGTTTACCGGAGTGGCTCCCGGCGCGCATCAAGTGGTCGAAACTCCTGCGGGCAGCACTTGGAAGCTCCTTTCGGTCACCCCTGCAGAGGGGAGGGTAAATGTGGAGAGCGGTCCGACGTGCGCCGCCATCGTCTTCAAGAATCAGCAGGTCGTGGCGCCCCCGCCGCCCCCTCCTGCCGCCCCGACCTGTACGCTCTCGGCTTCTCCGGCTTCCATCCAAAAGGGAAGTTCCTCGACGCTCTCGTGGACGACCGCGAACGCGGGCACGTTCAGCATCGATCACAGCGTCGGCTCCGTCACCCCGGTCGCTTCCGGCAGGAAGGCCGTGTCGCCGACCGTGACGACGACCTACACCGGCACCGCTACCGGCGCGGGCGGCTCGGCAACGTGCTCGACGACGGTGACCGTGACGACAACGCCTCCGCCACCGTCTGCCGCTCCGACCTGTACGCTCTCGGCCTCGCCGACGAGCGTGAACGCGGGAGATCACGCGACGCTCACGTGGACGACGACCGATGCCGGCACTTTCTCCATAGACAATAATGTCGGTCCGGTGACGCCCGCGAACGGCGGTTCGACGAGCTCGAAGGCGATTACGAGCGATACGACGTTCACCGGCACGGCTGTGAGTCCGTCCGGCCAGGTAGCGACCTGTTCCGCAACGGTTTCGGTAAATCATGGCGGCGGCGGTGGCGGCGGCCCGTCCTGTTCGCTCTCCGTTACGCCCTCGAGCTATGCCGCCGGCGGCTCCGCGACGCTTTCCTGGGGAGGGAGCGAGATCTCTACCGTCGACATCAGCAACGGCGTCGCGACAGCAACAAGCTCGCCCGGTTCGACGGTCGTTTCTCCGGCGGCTCCCGGAAGCTATACCTATACCGGTACGTTCCATGCGCAAAACGGCCAGACGCTCTCCTGCGCCGCTACGCTCACCGTGACGGGCGGCGGAGGAGGGGGCGGATGCACCGGCAATTGCGGCGGCGGGGGCGGCACGCCTCCTCCCACCATCACGCTCTCGGCGCTTCCTCGCCCGGGTGCGCAGCCGCTCGCGTATCTCTACCTCTCGCAGATACCGTATACTGGGCTTGATCTCGGACCTGTCGGCACGGTGCTTTACTGGCTCGCGCTTGTCGGCTGGTCGCTCGCGCTCGCGTACCTCGCGCTCTTCGTCGCAGTGCCTTTCGCATACCGTTCCGTGCGTCTCTTCGGCGAGCGCATCTCCGCGGTGCTCAACGCGCAGTCGGGGAACCTCGCTCTTGCCGGCGTGCCGAGCGCGCCCGCGTCTCCGGTGCCTTCCTTGACGGCCGCGAAGCCTCCTGCCGCGCGCGAATATTCCGCCTATGAAGGCTTCAGGTCTTTTGCGCATGATGGCGCGCTCTCCATCGAAGACATCGTGCAAGGCCTTTCGCGCCGCGCACCCGAAACGTCCGAACCACTCTTGCGTGAACGTAAAGCGGAACCGGCGGCGCACACCGAGCCGGTGTATGAAAAGGTCGAGCCGGTTTACGAGAATGTCGAACCCGTCGCCGAGGCAGCGGTTCCCGGAGCGGGCACGAATGAGAATGCGGCGCCGGTACACGTACGCGGCTTCGCCGCAGCGCTTCTCGAGGGCGATCGCGCCGCGGTGTTCGCCGAACTTCGCGAACAGACGCGCGGCGGAGGGAAGCCGGAGCAGCTGCTCTCTGCCGTCGCTTGCCTGTTGGATGACGTTTACCGGTCTCGCATCGACGGCACCGCGTGCGATGCGGACATGAGCCGCATAGCCGCGCGCCTTGACACGCCGCGTCTCGAGCAGCTCATCGCGGCGCTCGCGAATGCGATCGATTCGAGCTACTCAACAGGGGTGACCGGCGCGAAGCTCGCGCTTACCCGCGCGCTTGCGGTGCTCAGCGCCTGACAGTAGCTGCAAGAACGCATCTTCTCACGCGCGAGCCCTAATCTCTTCGTTTATGCGCGCGATGAAGCCCGCGAGCGGCATCGCATCGAGCTTTCCGGCATCGCGGCTTTCCACCGAGACCGTTCCCGCTTCGGTTTCGGCATCGCCGACGACGAGAAGGTAGGGGATCTTCTCGGTCTTGCCGGCACGGATCTTCTTTCCGAGGGATTCGTTCGCGTCATCCGCCTCGGCGCGCACTCCCGCTGCCTTGAGCGCAGCTACAATCTCTTTTGCATAGGCGAGGTGCTTTTCCGATACCGGAAGGACGCGCGCCTGTACGGGCGAGAGCCAGGTCGGAAACGCGCCGGCGTAGTGCTCGATCATGATGGCCATGAAGCGCTCGGTCGAACCTAAGATAGCGCGATGGATAACGACCGGCTGCGCTTTTTTCCCTTCCGCATCGGTATATTCAAGCTCAAACCGTTTCGGCAGATTGAAATCGAGCTGCACGGTCGAGAGCTGCCATTCGCGCCCGAGCACGTCTTTCAACATGAAATCGAGCTTCGGTCCGTAGAACGCAGCCTCGTTTTCGGCTTCGCGGTATTCCCATCCGGTTTTCTTCATTACCGAGCGGAGCGCCTCCTCGGCGGCGTCCCACACGGCATCATCCCCGAGATACCCCGCCTTGTTTTTCGAATCGCGGAGCGAGATGCGCACCCAAAAATCCTTGAAACCGAATGTCCGATATACTTCGCCGATCATCTCGGTCATGAGCGTGATCTCGCTCTCGATCTGTTCCGGCGTGCAAAACACGTGACAGTCGTCCTGGGTGAGCGCGCGGACGCGCGTAAGACCGGAAAGCTCCCCGCTTTTCTCATAGCGGTAATTGGTCGTCGTGGAGGTGTAGCGGAGCGGGAGCTGCTTATAAGAATGGGGGAGCGTGCGGTACAGCATCATGAAATGCGGGCAGTTCATCGGCTTGAGGTAGTAGTCCTCGCCATCCACTTCCATGGGAGAGTACATCGCGTCGTATTTCTGCAGATGCCCCGATAGCTCATACAGCCTGCCTTTCGTGATGTGCGGTATCCAGATCGGCACATAGCCGCGCGACTCCTGGAGATCGGTGATGTAATTTTCTATGGACCGGCGCAAGAGCGCGCCCTTGGGATAGAACAGGGGCAGTCCGGGGCCGATCTCATCGATGACGGTGAAGATCTCGAGCTCCTTGCCGAGCTTGCGATGGTCGCGCTTCTTCGCTTCTTCCTGCTGCGCGCGGTATGCCGCAAGCTCTTCTTTCGTATCGAAGGCGAGCCCGTAGATGCGCGTGAGCATCGGATTCTTCTCATCACCGCGCCAGTAGGCGCCGGCGATGCGGTCGAGCGCGAACGAGCCGCCGGCTATGTCCTTCGCCGGATTCTCCGCGTGTCCGCCGCGGCAGAGGTCGGTGAAGCCGCCTGCGGTGTACAGCGTCAACTTCTCGCCCTTGGTCGCGATCTCATCGATGAGCTCGAGCTTGAAGGGGTTGTTCTTGAAACGGTCGCGAGCATCCTTCTCGGAGACTTCGACGCCGCGCATCTCTTCCCACGAAGAGAGGATCGCGCGCATGGCTTCCTCGAGCGCTGCGAGATCCGCTTCTCCGGGCGTCTCGCCGGAAGAGAAGTCGAAGTCGTAGTAGAAGCCGGTATCGATGACGGGACCGATCGCGAGCTTCGCCTCGGGGTAACGCTCCGTGACCGCGGCGGCCAAGAGATGGGCGAGCGTATGCCGTTTTCCTTCGAGAGAGGTCATACCGGAAGAATATAACACAGAGCCGCTCTCATAGCGGCTTGAGCTCGTCGATGACGAGCGACGGCTCGCCGTTCC
>JAJXUQ010000051.1 GCA_021782685.1 bacterium | reverse complement strand
CTGCGGGACCGACTCGCGATAACGGAGCGTCTCCTTCGAGACCGGCTGCTGCTCGGTTTCCTTGACGGCATCCGGCACGCGCGCCTTCGTACGAACGGAATCTTTGGCAGGTCTAGACATGAGAAGAGAGGTTAGCGGATGATAATGGCGTGCGTTTCGCTTTCCGAATATGAGCGGCTTCGGGACGCATCGTGGAAACCATTTTACTCCCGTCCTCGGAAAATGCTCTGTGGATAGGGGTCATTCCGAAACGCTTGGCCAACTTTGCAACATGAGCGGCGTGCCGGTAGCGACACCGTGCGCCGCTGCAAACCCTGCGGCAGTCTCAAGGACATACCGCGCCGGAACCGGAGGATAAAAGACATTCGGATAGCTTGAGGTGGCGACATCCTGCGCGATATATACGACCTGTCCTTTATCATCGAGCCAGAACATATCGAGCGGAACGAGCGTATCTTTCATCCAGAATCCGTAATAATCATCTTTTGGAAATACGAAAAGCATGCCGTAATCGCTTGGGATGACCTTCCGCCCGCCGAGACCCTTCTCACGCGCCACGCTTGTCGTCGCGAACTCTATCCTCAAGGACACACCGCCGAACTCACCTTTCGGAAAGTGCTCTGTCGGGAAGGGCGGTGTCCTATAGAAAAATAGGGCCGCCAGCCCGGCCGCTCCGACCGCTAGAAAAAGAAGACCGAAGTAAAAATAGCGCGGCATACGTGATAAGTGTACAACAAAAGCGCCCCCTGAAGGGCGCTTTTGTTGTTACGAAGCCTTCTATCCGCTTATCGTCGCGGGATCGATATGTCGCGGAATATCGAGGCCGAAATTGTCGTGCTCGCTACCGGCCCCCAGACACGGACCGTGTCACCGTTTTGTACGGTACTAAAGTCGAGCGTCGTCCAATTCCTCTGAAGCATCTTCGCGCTTGACGTCAGAGAAACTGAGTAGCCCGTACCGTTCCCTGCGGTCAGCGTGAACGTCTCGGCCGACGTATCGAGGTTGCTTACCGTACCCTCGACAATCCTCGGGGTTCCCGAGCGCATCTCTTGGTGCACTGACTGTATGTTTTGCCTGATTTCCTGATGCAGCACTTTCCGTTCCGTCCAATCCCGCACAAGCGTTGCATCAATAGTCAAGCTTGAATCTTGATTTACTGTTCCCTGAACTCCGACAAAATCACCCTGCTGGAAACTCGAAAGCGCCGTACCGTTCGGCAGCACCTTCGAGGTGGAAGAAACGTTTACCGTCCAGCTTCCGCCCCAGCTTTTTATCGTGAGCGAGTCCGTCGATACGGAATCGACCGTACCGCGCAGAAGAACTCTACCGCTCGGGCTGACCTCAAGCACCATTGGCTGCGTCCTTGGCGCAGTGGACACCGTTGCCGGCGATGTCGTTCCGCTCTCAGTCGTCGTGGATGTCTGCGCAAATGCAACACCCGCAGTCGCAAGGAATCCGGCGATTCCAAGCATCGCTACTACTTTCTTTACCATAGTTCTAAATGACAAGCTGTTAAATCAAACAGAAACCGTGTGTCCTCATTCCTACGGACGCTTCTTATAGTAGCATCCGCCGATACGCCTTCCACGGCGTACGGGGGGATATTCGCCGGATCAGAAAGGCGGGAACTTCTTTTCAAAAAGAGCCGTGGTGGTGGGAGCGTTTATGGCGCTGAGCGCGTAGAGCCGGTTTGCGGTCTGCTCGCCGCTATAGTAATCCCCGCGCGCGCTTTGATAACCGGCCTTTTCCACGAGCGCCTGTATGGCAGGGGTATACATTCCGAAAGGATAGGCGAATTCGTTCACGGTAACGCCGAGACGCTTCTCGAGCGTCTGTTTGCTGCCGTCTATCTCATCCCAAAGAACGGATGGGTCGGATATGCCCGTAAGGTACGGGTGCGAACGCGTATGGTCGCCGACGGTCATACCGGCGGCAAGCATCTGGCGCAAGTCATCCCACGAAAGGAAGCCCGGCCGGCCGATCGCGTTGGTAAAGACGAAGAACGTGGCGGTATAGTGGTACTTTTCAAGAATGGGAAACGCATAGGTAAACTGGTCGCTCCACCCGTCATCAAAGGAAAGGATAATCGGTTTTGCAGGAAGCGGGGTACCGTTTCTGAAATATGCCTCGAGATCGCTGAAACGCATGATGTCATACCCCGCTGTCCTCAGGTAGCGCATTTCCGCGTCAAACGTTTCCGGCGTGAGCGCAATAGCTCGTACCGCACCGCTATCGCTCGGGTAGCTGGGCCGGACGATGTGATAGACCAGAATCGGGAGATTCAGCTTCTCGGTAGAAGAAGCGATAAGGAGTGAATCTTGTCGCGGCGAGGTCGTCGAGATTTCCGCGTAAAGCGCTTGGTTCTCCGAAGAGATGCCGCGCTGCACAGGAGGCGACACGGCGAGTCCCGTATGACTCTCTGCTAAGAAAATGGCGGAAGCGGCGAGACCGAGGATAATAAGCGCGGCGAGACCGAGGGTGCGGGATGACATAGGTCAGGAGCAGATGCGAGGTTGCGTTCGGCTGATAACCAGGGCGGGCTGACTCAAATCCCGAGCTGCGCAAGCGAACGCGTCACTTCGCTGATCGGCAGCGCGAAGCCGATATTCTGTGAATTCTGCACCAGCGCGACATTGACACCGATTGCTTCGCCCGAGAGGTTGACAAGCGGGCCGCCGGAATTCCCGGGATTGATGGCGGCGTCGGTCTGGATGATTCCCGTCAGGGTCTCGGTGCCTCCTTGGTCATTTGCTGCCGTGATACTCCGATCGAGTCCGGAGATAACTCCCACCGAAACCGAGTTGCTGTACTGTCCGAGCGCATTCCCTACCGCAAAGACCGACTGCGCGAGACGGAGCGTCGAGGAATCGCCGAGCGGGATGGTCGGATAGCCGCTCCCCGAGACCTTCACCACGGCGAGATCTTCGGTCGGCGAGCGCCATACGACGGCGCCTGTCTTTTGGACGCCGTTCGCGAGCAGTACGGTGTATATCGCATTCGCGTCCGGAACGACGTGCTTGTTGGTCACGATGTAGCCGCTTGAGCGCACGATAAAGCCGGTACCGGCAGAAACCTGCTGCGTCGTCGTGCCGACCTGCTGATAAACTGGAACCTGCATCCCGAAGTTTTGAAAGAACGGATCATTGCCGAAAGGGTTTTCGTAGGTGACCTTGAGCTTCGGCACCTCCCGACTCTCGACGATAGAGACGACGGCGGGCGTCACTTTCGACACGGCATCCTGCAGCATCTGGGTCTCGGATTTTCGTGCAACTTGTTCGCGCCGCGCAAGCTCGGCGATGGTCGCCGCAGTGCTCGATGCTGCCGTGTCCGCGGAACTCGCGAGCTGCGCGACTGAATCCTGGAGCGCCGCGACCGAAGAGGAGAGCTGCACGATTTCCCGATGTTCATAGACAAAACCTCCGACGATAAGAAGCGTTACGAGGGATGCGCCGAGCCAAAGTCTTTCCATGTCGTTCATCATAATATTTTATTCGCGTACGCGACAAGTGGCGCAGATTCCCGCGGCGCGGCGGGCAGAAAAATAAAGGCCGAGCGCCACGACGCCAAGCAGAACGGCGGCAATGGCCGTCTGATTCGCCGCAACGAAGAGCGCGCCACCGCCGAGCCCGAGTACGCCGAGCAGGATGCCGGTGCCGCAACCGCATGAAGCGGCGGTAAGCACTCCGCCAGCAAGCGAGGCAAGGAAGCCGACGCCGCCCTCGCCGGCCGCGCGAAGACCCTGCGTGCGCGAACGCCGAAACGCAAAAAGCTCGAGCGCGAAGAGGACGCCGGTCATGAGCGCGAGAACACCGAGCAGACCATAGTTGAGCAGTGTCATCTGCGAGAGCTCGAGCGCGAACGTATTGCCGGGAATGAGCCCAACGGGGACGAGCATACAGGTACTGAAGAATACGAGTGCGCTACCCGCCGCGGCACCTTGATAGGCGCCCTCTCGAAACACGTTCGCACCGGCGCGGAGCGTCACCAAGAACGTGTGCGCAAATCTGGTGATTG